>CAYXOZ010000157.1:0-3917 GCA_964467135.1 uncultured Dehalococcoidaceae bacterium | reverse complement strand
AGCTGCTTGGAGGCGATGTCCACCGGCGGCAGGGCGTTCCTGTCTTCGATGGAGTTGCCCAGCGGGCTGTCTTCTTCTTCCCCGATGGGCGATTCCAGGGATATCGGCAGCTGCGATACTTTTACTATCTCCCGTACCTTGTCGGAGGAAACTTCCATTTCTTTAGCTATCTCGCGTGAGGTGGGCTCGCGACCGTACTCCTGGGCCAGTCGACGGCTTATCCTTAAAAGCCGGTTGATGGTCTCCACCATGTGCACTGGTATGCGTATCGTGCGGGCCTGGTCGGCGATGGCGCGGGTCAGCGCCTGCCTTATCCACCAGGTGGCATAGGTGCTGAACTTATACCCTTTACGGTAGTCGAACTTCTCCACCGCGCGCATCAGCCCGATGTTACCCTCTTGAATGAGGTCGAGCAGGGACATCCCCCGCCCGATATGCTTCTTGGCGACACTCACCACCAGACGCAGGTTGGCTTCGATGAGGTGCCTCTCCGACTTGTTCCCCTCACGCACGATGTCCGCGAAGTGGATGGCGAATACCCTCTCATTAGCTTGCACGGCATTCAGGAACTTTTTGTCATTGGCGAGTTTCTCTACTTCGTCCAACTTGATTTTTTCGCTGATGACATCGCGGACGGAGCCGGGCAGCAGCCGACTCGCCAGTGAGATTTTGACCAGCGTCTCTTCCGTTTCCGTTATCGATTTCTCGAGCGCGGTGGCAATATTATGGATAACCAGCGGGTCTATCGCGCTGTTGATCATCTCCTGGAGTTTCTCGTCGTAAATACTGTCCAGGAAAGCGTGCGACTGTTTCAGACCTATCTGTTTGCGGAACTCGGTGATGAACTGGGAAGACTTACCCAGGTCTCTGAGTATAGCGAGGACGATATCCGCGCCGGAGGGCTGCCGGCCGTTTTTCTGGGCAAACTCCTTTCTGGTACCGGCGATATATTTACCTTCTTCCATTTGCTTGGCGAGGTTCTTTTCATCATTGGCGGTGAGCAGGTGTACGCGGCCGATTTCATGGAGGTAGATGCGCACGGGGTCGTCGGTAATGTCCTGCTCGACTATTTCCTCGGCGGGCATCTCTATATCGAGGTCGAGCGCTCCTTCTCCCTTTTCATCGAAGTGCTTGGCTTTGGTCCAGAACTCATCGCTTTCGGGTATCACTTCGCTTTCCAGCTCTTCATCGGTCTCGGGGGAAGCGCCGAAGATTTGACCGGCTTTTTCCTCGGCTTCGAGTATTTCGTCATGGGGCATGTTTTCGAAACGGTCCCCGCCCTGCGATGCGTCGAGTTCGTTCTTTTCCTTGTCCATTGGTTATCTCCTTATCCTTTCCGTGTAGGAAGGATTTCTTTTTTGGCTCTTGCGGGCGTCCAGTTCTTTCAGTTGCTCGGGAATCTCGATTCTTATTTCGCCCGTCCCGGCGACACGTGCCGCCAGGTTTTTAAGATAGGTTTTTTTAAGCTCGCAGGCACAATCGATGCATCTCTGTTCGACGTTGTTCCCCGCCCCCGGCAGGCTTTTGTTAATGATAACTTCAAGGTGCTCCCGGATAGCGGGGTCCACCCTCTCTTTTAATTTTACCACGTCCCCGTCCTCCCGCCAGGCATTATAGATTTCACGGTTCTCCGTGTTTTCGAAATACTCCGGGGAGAGCCCCTCTAATGCAGTATTGATTTCCGGGTTTTGCAGCAGCAGCGCGAGGAGATACTCCTCACGGGAGCTGGATGTCAGCGGGCGCGCCGTTTTTACCGGCGTTACCGGTATTACTCCTTCGCGGCGCACGGTACGCCTGCCCGGCGGCGGCTTTAGCCGACTCAGCGAGGTTTTAATGGTGTTCAGGTCGACTTTTACCAGCCCGGCGAGCTTTTGGAGGTAGTGCGCCTGACGGATGGGGTCGCCTATTTCGGCGACTACCGGTAAAAGTTTGTCAACAGCGCCGGACTTGTCCCGGGCGGTAGTCAGGTCGAGCTGTGCCGTTGTTTTCTCGAACAGGAAATCGATTAGTGGCATGGCCTTATCCATCAGACTCTGCCACCGATTAATGTCTTCCCGGATAACTTCGTCCGGGTCTTTGCCTTCGGGCAGTAATATTACCCGCATCTCGGCGCTGAGAATATTCTCATAGCCGACCGTTCTCAACATGGCTTCCTCGCCGGCGGCGTCGGCGTCAAGCGATAGTATAAGGTTATGGCTCAGTTTCTTTAATATATTTACCTGCGTTTCGGTAATCGCCGTGCCCATCGAGGCGACCGCGTTGGTGACGCCGCACTGGTGCGCCATGATGACGTCCATGTAGCCTTCCATGATAATGGCTTTATCCTGTTTTCTTATCGCCGCGGCGGCGCGGTCTATTCCATATAACGTACCACTCTTGTCGAAGGTAGGACTTTGCGGCGAGTTTTTGTATTTCGGCTCCGAGTCGTCTAAAACTCTCGCCCCGAACCCCGTCACCCTGCCTTTGATATCGCGGATGGGAATCATCAGCTTATCGCGGAACCGGTCGTAAGTGCGCCCGTCCTCCCCTTTTACCAGCAACCCGGCGACTTGCGCAGTCTCTTCACTGTGCCCTTTCTCCCGCAGGTAGTTTTTAAGAGCGTCCCAGCTGTCCAGGCTATACCCGATTTGGAAATCGCCGATGGTCTTTGGCGTGAATCCTCGCCTTTCCACGTAGCTTTTGGCTTTAACCGCCGCCGGGGAGTTTAGCAGCAAATTGTGATAGTATAGCGCGGCGGCTTCGTTGACTTTAAAAAACTCCTCTTTCTCCTCTTTTCTTTCCGCCAGTCCCGGGCGCTCGGGGAGGATAACGCCGGCCCGGTTGGCCAGCAGCCGCAGCGCTTCCCCGAAATCCAGCCCTTCCTTCTTCATAACGAAGGCGAAAACGTCGCCGCCGGTGTTGCACGCCCCGAAGCAGTGCCAGCTCTGCTGTTCCGGGTAGACGAAAAACGAAGGGTGCTTTTCGCTGTGGAACGGGCACAGGGCGGTAAGGTTACGCCCGGCTTTTTTCAACGCGGCGTACTGGCCGATTATCTCGGCGATATCTATTTTCTGTTTAATTTCGTCGATGGCGCTCATAAGAAAATTTTAGGGACAATTATATATTATACTACTTTTTAAGTGAATTTTGACTATTGCAGCCGACTGCTAGTAGCTCATCCTTATTTTGATACCGCGATTATGCAAATATTCTTTGAGTTGTCGGCAGGTGTACTCGCCATAGTGGACGATAGAAGCCACCAGGGCGGCGTCGGCGCGGCCCTCGGTGAGGACGTCGTAGAGGTGCTCCGGTTTGCCCGCCCCGCCTGAAGCTATCACCGGTATGCCCACGGCGTCGGCAATCATCCGCGTAAGCTTTATCTCGTAGCCGTCTTTGGTGCCGTCGGCATCAATAGAGTTGATGACGAGTTCTCCTGCCCCGAGTGCCTCCCCCCTTTTCGCCCACCCTAAAGCATCGATACCGGTGGGCGTTACCCCGCCGTTGACCACGATTTCGTACCCCGAAGGCATCTCTTTGGTCGGTTTGACCCTCCGGATATCCATCGAGAGGATGGCGCTCTGCGAACCTATGGCGTCGGCGATTTCCGTGATGAGGCCAGGTCGCTTGACGGCGGCAGTGTTGACATTGACTTTTTCCGCGCCGGCGCTCCTGAGCCGGGTGGCGTCCGCCACAGAACGTATGCCGCCGCCTACTGAAAAGGGGATAAAAATCTGCGAGGCTACCTGCTCGACGAACTCAATCATGATGTCCCGGTTCTCCCGCGAGGCGGTGATGTCGTAAAAGACGAGCTCGTCTACCCCGTCTTCATAATACTGGCGGGCTTTAGCGACTGGGTCGCCGATATCTTTCGTGCCGACGAACTTGATACTTTTCGCGAGCTTCCCGTGCCGCACGTCGAGGCATACCACTAATCTTTT
>CAYXOZ010000156.1:0-3973 GCA_964467135.1 uncultured Dehalococcoidaceae bacterium | reverse complement strand
GACGCGGCGGTGAGCGCCATCGAAATGGCGAACCTGGTGAAGGGGCTTGCCTAACCGGTATACGATTACACTTAATCGCGGCAAATTGGCGGTAAACGGTCGGCCCAGGGCTTGGCTTGCTCTAGCTGTCCGGCCAGGCGGAACAAAGTAACTTCATCGCCGTAACGACCCACAAATTGCATACCTATCGGCAGACCGGCGTCATTCCAATACAGGGGCACGGACATAGCCGGCTGACCTGTGGCATTAAAAAGCGGTGTATAAGCGGCAAACTCAAATGCCTGACCGGCGAAAGTATTTATAGCTTTCATACTGGCGAGAATACCACCGGCATTGAGACGCCCTAAAAATTTCATGAGTAAAAGCTGAAAGCCTTTTATCTGTGATGCGCCGGTAACCAGAGGCGGAGCGGCTAATACCGGCGTCAAGAGTACATCGTATCGCTCGAAAAACTCGCCAATCCGGCGCCCTGCCTGCTGGATAAGATTTAGAGAGCCGGATAAATCGGCGGCAGACAACCCTTTCCCGAGTAGACCGCATACCCAGGTAGTGACTTCAAAATCATGATACGATGCCTTGCGGTTCATCAACGCCGCGGTCTGCTCTATCATTGCCCGGGTCTCACTGCAGACAACTGTGAGAAAAGCCCTGGCAACGGATTTCCCGTCTACAGGGAGTGTGGCATCCACAACCTCATGACCTAGCTCCTGGCATAGCTTAACGGTCGCCTCCAGGCCCTTGATACAGTCCTCATCGACCCGACTGCCGAAAAAAGGCTCCGCGGTGAAAGCGATACGCAATTTCCCGGGGTTGGTGGCGACCTCCCTGAGAAATGAGCGTTCTGGCGGTACCGCCCAGTAAGGAGCTCCTGTGTCTGGTCCGGCCGTAGCGTCGAGCATGGCGGCGCTATCACGGACGGTGCGCGTGATTACGTGTTCGCAGGCGAACCCCCGCCAGAGGTCACCGAAATCAGGCCCGGCCGGATTGCGTCCCCGCGTCGGTTTAAGTCCGAATACACCGCAGCAGGAAGACGGGACACGTATCGAACCCCCGCCATCGCTGGCGTAGGCCAGGGGTACCATCTTGGTTGCCACCGCCGCCGCCGAACCACCGCTGGAACCCCCGGTGTTGCGGCTCAGGTCCCAGGGGTTATGCGAAGGCCCGAACAATTCCGGCTCGGTGACGAAAGCCAGGCCAAACTCGGGTGTGTTGGTCTTACCAAGAAAGATAACGCCCGTTTTCCTGAATCGTTTGATGATTTCACTATCATGGTCCGGGATATAGTCCTTGAAAAATCGACTGCCGTTACATAGGGGGACGTCTTTGACGCAAGCTATCAGGTCCTTTAGCAGAAAGGGGACGCCTTTGAAAGGACCATCCGGAAGCTCGGCGGAAGCGACCTGACGGGCTTGCTCATACATTTTATGAACAACCGCATTGACTTGCTGATTGTGTTTTTCAATACGGTTTATTGCTTCTTCAACCAGTTCAACCGGCTTGACCTGTTTCGTTCGCACTAGTTCGGCGAGACCAAGTCCATCATACTTTTCATAGTCACGGATTACGCCGTTCATAAAACCACTCCAGCACTAAACGGGAAATTCATACGACTAAATATCTTCACACAAGGATTGGCGAATATGATATATGAATCGGGTAGTGAAAATTGCGTTTTACTTGACCAAGTAGACCGTGTCGCCGGGCCTGACCTTCTCCGGGACTTTGATGCCCACGGACTTGCCCTTGCCGGCCTTTTCGACATTAACGTTGTCGATCTGCATCGAGTCCAGGACCATCTCGATGTCCGTGGTGTGTCCCTTGATGTGGAGTGTATCGCCGACTTTTACCGTACGGGTCAGTTCGACCCCCGCCACCACCGGGTGGGCGAAAAAGTCATTAACCTTGCCGACCTCTTTCTCTGCCATCTGAGCCCCTCCTTGAAAAATTACCGACGATTTATCTTTTATTCAGGATTATACCCCTCAGTTTTCCATAAATCAACCTGATTGACGCCGGTTTTGTCAGCGTTTGGTTTATTTTCGAAACTCATCCCCTGTTTCCCCTCCCCGCATGCGGAGAGGGAATAAAGGGGTGAGGTTATTAGCATGCAACCGAAACAAAACAGAACTAAAAATAAAAAGTTTGCCGCGGTATCTCTTTTCCGATTATAATTAATTTAAATGCCCCCTATCATCTCGGTCCGGAACCTCCGCAAGACGTACGGCAAGACCATTGCCGTGGATGACATCTCTTTCGAGGTTGAAGAAGGGGAAATCTTCGGTCTCCTCGGGCCCAACGGCGCCGGCAAGACCACCACCGTGGAATGTTTACAGGCGCTGCGGGAACCCGATTCCGGCAATATCCGCGTCCTCGGGCTGGACCCGCGCACCGAGGCGCAGGCGCTGCGGAGGCGCATCGGCTCGCAACTACAGGAGTCCGCCCTCCCCGACCGCGTGAAAGTCTGGGAAGCCCTCGACATGTTCGCCTCGGTGGCGCCGGAACCGCTGGACTGGCGCGTCCTTATAGAACAGTGGGGACTCGCCGAAAAACGCAAAGCCTCGTTTTCCAGCCTATCGGGCGGTCAGAGGCAGCGTCTTTTCATCGCCCTGGCGCTCGTCAACAACCCGAAAGTCGTTTTCCTCGACGAAATGACCACCGGGCTCGACCCCGCCGCCCGCCGCGTCGCCTGGGACTTAATCCGGGCCATCCGGGAGAGGGGCGCCACCGTGGTGCTGGTCACCCATTTCATGGACGAGGCGGAAAACCTCTGCGACCGCGTTGCCATCGTCGACCGCGGCAAAATTATCGCCGCCGATAACCCCCTGGGCCTCATTGCCCGCCACACCAGCCAGGTGCGCGTGATTTTCACGACGGACCAAAGCGAGCTTGACTGGCTGGAGAAAGTCCCCGGCGTGACCAGGGTAACGAAAAAGGGACCGCGCGTCGAGGTGGAAGGCTCCGGCCCGGTGCTGGCGCTGGCGGCGGCGGCCCTCGTGGAGCACGGCATCGTTCCCGCTGACCTCCACGTCGAACAGCCGAGCCTGGAGGACGTCTTTCTAAAGCTGACCGGCCACGCCGCCGGAGAATAGTATTATAATGCGCTCTTTATTAAAACTGACCTGGGTGGAGATAAAGCTCTTTATCCGCGAGCCTATCACGGTGGTCTTTACCCTCGCCCTGCCCCTGATTTTCCTGGTTGTCATGGGGGGCGTTTTCGGCAACGACCCTAGTGAGGGAGACATGATAATCTACCGGGGCGTGGGCGCCATGGACTACTACATGCCGTCTTATTACGGCCTGGTGATGATGGCCATCGGCACCGTGGCCCTGCCGGTGCACCTCACCGGCTACCGCGAGCGCGGCGTCCTGCGGCGTTTCCGGGCTTCTTCCTTCTCGGTATGGTCGGTGCTGGGCTCGCAACTGATAGTGAGCTTTATCATCGCGGTGCTCGGCAGCCTTCTCATCACGGGACTCGGCATCGTGACCTATCACCCGCATATGCCGGTCCATCCTTGGCAGCTGGTGCCGGCGTTCCTGCTCGGCGTGATTTGCTTTACCTGTTTCGGGTTTTTCCTGGGGGCGGTATTGCCTTCAACGCGCTCCGCCCAGGGGATCGGGCTGATTCTCTTTTTCGTGATGATGATACTGGGCGGGGCGGGACCGCCGCCGGAAGTCCTCACGGGGGCCCTGGGGGTCGTCGGGGAAGTCATGCCCCTGCGGCCGGTCATCCTGATGCTGCAAAACACCTGGCTCGGTTTTGAGTGGCATACCGCCGGTTCGCTGATAACGGCGGGGATTACGGTGGTATCGGCTGTGCTGGCGGCGCGGTTTTTCCGGTGGGAATAGACAGAAAGACCTCAACTGTTACGCCCGCAGCGTCGCGCCCAGCTCTTTCGTCAGCTTCGCCAGGATTTGCGCCTGGACTTTGCTGACCTCTTCATCGGTCAGGGTATGGTCGGGAGACTGATAGACG
>CAYXOZ010000155.1:0-4011 GCA_964467135.1 uncultured Dehalococcoidaceae bacterium | reverse complement strand
GCTAGAGAAAAGGGCTACGACGCCTTTACCACCACCCTGCTTATCAGCCCCCACCAGAAACACGAAATAATCAAAGAGGTCGGCGAGAAAATAGCGGGCGAAAAAGGGGTGGAATTTCTCTACGCCGACCTGCGCAAACGCTACTCGGAGAGTCGGCACATCACCAAACCGCTGGAACTCTACCGCCAGCAGTACTGCGGCTGCGTCTACAGTGAATGGGAACGATATAGCGAGACAAAAGAAAAATAAAGGAGCCCCGAAAAATCGGGGCTCCCATACGTTAAAAATTAGCTGAGATTTTTTACTTGACGGTAACCGTCAGCACAAACGTCCACTCGGCCTTTTCACCACCCTCCCACGGCCGGCTGTAATCCATCGATATAGTGGCGGTGCCCTTCTTAAGAGCCTTGAAAGTCCATGACTCATTGCCTGCGGCTCCCAGCTTATCATTGGCAGGGGCGACATACTCATGTTTCGTCTGCTTCAGCACGGCGGTATCGTTAACCTGAGCCTGCTCCGGCCAGCTAAAGCCAGTGGTCGTATTAGACTCGAGTGATACTTTAAAGGAATCGCCGGCGGATACGGCAATTTCTTTAGAGATATTCTTCTGGCTGGTAAAATCGTCTATCGAGATTTTCACGGGGGCGGACGCCGCCGCTGCGGCACAAGCCAGCAGAGATAGCGACATCACGGCTAAAATACCCAGGATAACCAGTTTAATTTTCATTTTTCTCCTTTTTAAATACTCTATCTACGAGGGGCCGGGACAGGAAAAGCCATTCCCGGCCCCTCAGGACTTCTTACTCGGCGATAGAATAGGCTATCTGGACATTAGCGGTGATTTCCATTTCACCGGGGCTGATGGGGGTAACGGGCGCCGGCGCTCCCTCGGCGGCAGCCATATCACGATAGATAGGACCGGGTATGTAGGAATTCTCCGTGATGAAGGTCGGTTTGCCCAGCTTGACGCCGGCCGTATCAGCCAGCTTCTTCGCCTTGGCAACCGCATCATTCACGGCCTTGACTCTAGCCTGCTCCTGGTAAGAGGCCGGGTTATCAACCGTGAAACCGACGCTATTAATGCGGGTCAAATCGCCGCCCGCCGCGACCACGGCATCGATGGTGGTACCAGCCTTGGTCACGTCCCTGACCTTGGCGGTGACCGTGTTGGTCACACGGAAACCGATGACAACTTCATTCTGCTTGTCATTGTCCCAGCGGGTGACCTTCTGGATATTGAAATACTGGGTCTGGATATCCTTCCGGTCAATACCAGCGTTCTCCAGGGCTTTCATGACTTTGTCCATGGCCTCCGCGGCTTTAGCCTGGGCCTCCGCTACCGTTAACTCCTGGGCCTCAATACCCAGACTGATAATTGCTACGTCCGGAACGGCGGTGACCTTACCCTCGCCATTGACCCAGATACCCTCCTGCTGGCCGTTCAGGTTGACATTTACATTACCGTTAGATGGTGTCCCCGAACCGCAACCAACCAGGCCCACCACCACCAGAATCAGCACTGCACCTGCAATCGATAACCAGATTTTTTTCACTCTCTTTTCCTCCTTTTTGGTTTTCACTATATATAACGAAAAAGTCGCCGCGGGGTTAGCGGCGACTTATCTTTTGATAGAAAACAATTAGCTACCAAGCGCGGCAAGGGCTTCTTCATAAGCCCGGGCGGCAACTTCAATGGCATGGCGTAAAGCCGGCTTTAAAGACTCCGAGGCTTTCTCCAGTTGTTCTTCCAAATCCCGCAGGTTTTCCAAAGACTGGCGGGAGAGGATGTCCCTGAGCTTTTCCTGCTCGCTGCCCGCCTCTTTAACGCCGCCAGCGCTACTATCAAGAGCTTTCTCCGCCCCCGGCGCCTGCTCCGACCCTAAAAAGACTTCCTCCGGGGGACTTACCACAGTTGGCGTCGGTGCGGGTGTCACCTGCGGCGGCGTCAGTCCTACAGTTGAAGTCGGAGTGGACGTGGGAGAGGGAACCGCTACCGGCGCCGTCGTTAACGCCGCCGGAGCCATCAAAGCGCTAAAATCCCCGTTTTCCATTATCGCCTCACCGGTGACGGTCAGGTTAGCCACGGCGAGAAGCTGCCTGTTCAGTCGGTCCGTTGTCTCTTCGATACGCTCCGCATCGCCTTTTTCCGCCATTCTTATTATCTCATCGACCCTCTCGTCGGCGAAGGCGGCATTCAACTGCGCTTTACCCGTATCCGAAGGGGTCAGCGACAGACGCACCGTCTCGGTAGCCATTTTCACCTGGTACAACGGCTCGCCGGGAAGGCTGTTGAAAGACGCGGCGACCGTACCGCCGAAAGCCAGCAGCACGATAACAACAATACTGACGACGGTCGCCCAGCGCGGCACCAAGGTAAAGAAACCGCGCTTTTCTTTGACGGGCATCTCGCGCAGCGCCGTCTGGAACTGATAGCTCGCCCGGTCGCGGAACTCGGGGCGGGGCTTAATGTCCGCCGCTTTCAGGGTATCCTGCGCCGTCCGCAGCAGCGGCTCAAGCTCGGCGCGATACCGGGGATACCGTGACAGGCACGCCTCGATACTCTCGCCGTTAATCAACCGCTGCAGGCATTCATCCAATATATTTTCAAACTCATTCATCTTGCTCATAAGCCACCCCCCGGCGCCAACGCCTTGCGCAGCGCGACGATGGCGCTGTGCTGCAAAGCCTTGATGGCCCCCTCGCTTTTACCCATGACTTCAGCGACCTCCGCCAGCGACAGCTCACTGGCAAAACGCAGGGAAATAACCTCCTGCTGCGCTGCCGTCAGCCTCTTAGCCGCTACAGCCACCTCCTCTATCTCCACTCTTCCCAAAGCGGCGCGGGCAGGGTCGTCGGCGGCCGCTACGAACGATTCATCAATAGGCACCGTAGCCCGCCTCGACTTTTTTCTCAGGTAATCGACGATCTGATTATGAGCGATACGATAGAGCCACGAGGTAAACGGCATACCCTGCCATTTATAAGAAGAGATAGACTTGAGCACGTTAAGAAAGACCTGCTGCGTCATGTCCTCTGCCTCTGTCCTATCGCCAATTTTGAGAACTATATAGCGATAAATCCTATCGAAGTTCTCTTCATATAATCGAGTCAAAGCCACCTGGTCGTGCTGCTGCGCGCGCCGGATAAGGCTTTCCTCATCATGCACCTGACAACTCCCATCCAGAGGCCGGAAAAGACCTGAACTTAGGGTCCACCCGGTCGGAAGACCAGGGGGTTACCCTGTGCATATAGTATAACGAATGGAAGGTCAAAAAGATAGTTTCCCAGCTTTGGCGCGGGACATGCTACAGACGAAGAAATGTGCTACAATTTCAGGACTAGCGTAGCCAAAGCGGAGGCGAGGCATTGACGTATCTCGTACGCCCGATGGAAAAAGGGGACCTGACGCAGGTCAACGAGATTGACCGGGAAGCCTTCCCCAACCAGTGGCCACCTCCCAACTACCGCCAGGAGCTGCAAAATCGGCTGGCACATTACCTCGTCGCCATAGACGACACGAGGACCGTGAACAGTAGCCAGTCACCGAAGAAACAATCGAAACTGGCGGCCTGGCTGACCCCGTGGCTCAAAAATGCCCGCTCCCGCGAAGAAACCTCGGCACAGCGTACGCGCCAGTACATCAGCGGTTTTTCCGGTATGTGGCTGATGGTGGACGAAGCCCATATCACCAATATCGCCGTAGCACAGGAATACCGGCGGAAAGGCATCGGCGAGCTGCTGCTTATCGCCACCATAGACCTGGCGCGGGAGCTCAAAGCCGTCACCATGACGCTGGAGGTGCGCGCTTCCAATACCATAGCGCAACGCCTCTATGGTAAGTACGGATTCATAAACATGGGCGTCAGGCACGGCTACTACCTCGACAATAAGGAAGACGCGATAATCATGACCACGGAAGACATCAACTCTCCAAATTTCCAGGGGCATATAGAAAAGTTAAGGGAAGCGCTGGGGACAAGGCTGGTATAGGGAGATAATATTGTACCGATT
>CAYXOZ010000154.1:0-4098 GCA_964467135.1 uncultured Dehalococcoidaceae bacterium | reverse complement strand
GCCGCCACGGGCAGCCCTATTCCCAGGACGAGCGGGATTATCTCCGGTCTAATGCCGGTTTTTTGCCCTTTTCGCCAGCTGATGAATCTCATGACGACCAGGTGCAGGAACAGTATTACCGCTATCGGCAGGTTGGTATAGCGCGCTATCACCGACCACCCGGTGAAAAAGAAAGCCAGGAAAAGCAGCGTCCCGCCCTTCACTGGAGAGAGCCTATTCCTCTCCAGGTGATAGTAGATGTACAGTCCTCCCCCTATCACCAGGAAAGCCAGTGAAGCATAGGTGTCCATGTAGACCCGGTTGAGCATGACCAGGCTGATTGGCGTGAAAAGCATCAGCAGGGAGCCGACCATAGCTGTTTTTTCGTCTCTCATGCGTTTGAGCAATATATAAGTCACTATCACCATGCCCAGCGCCAGCAAGACGTTGCCCCACCGTATAATCCCCATTTTGTGAAAAGGAATGAGGTAAAAGACCACGCCCGGCGCTTTTTCCAGGGCCCATTTATTATGATCGATGTGCAAATATTGCAACAGGATGCCGCCCTGCTGCATCGTTTCCATGGCTTGCCGGAACTGGGCGTTATTATCTATCGTAAAGTGCCCTTCGGAGAAATTCCGGACGGCATGATAGTAAGCCCAGTCATCCGGGTCGGGCAGCTGGAGCGGCGTGGCTAACATCAGGGCCATCGCGGCGATGAAGCCTATGGCGACGATGACGCGGTAAGGATTGAGGTATTTAGTCATTGGTTTTTTTCGCGACCGGCCTCACCGATGCCTCTTTGGTAAGCCTGGCATCGATGAATATGAATGGCTTCCCCACGCGCTTTACCACCAGCGGGCAGTGATACATGCCTTTGGGGATAAATGCGTAGCAGGGGTAGTTGATTTTATGGACCTTTTTATCGAGCTCGAACTCGATGTCCGCATCGAAGTCGACGAAGTTGTCCGACGTGCCGATGAGAAATATCCACTGGTCGAAAGGGTGTTGGTGGGAAGGGCCGCTGATATTATCCGGTTTCGTGATGTACGCGAAGCCGATAGCCAGGTTGGATTCCGCGATATCTTTGGGCCCCAGCGCTGTTATCATGGGCGCGGTGATGGTGCTGATGACGGATTTCCACGGCTTTAGCTCGATGAGATTCTTGGCATGTTCTACATTCTTCAGTTGTTCTAAACTCACCATATCGTCCTCCCGGTGATGTTGTCTCATGTTTTACAGGTTTTTAGGTTTTTCCCCGACCCATATCGGTGGTTGGTCATCGGGAGCTACTCTGGCGTCGATAAAGATGAGTGGCTTGCCTACGCGCGTGATGCGCAGCGGTTCGTGGCTCATCCCCGCCGGAATATACGCGTAGAAAGGATAATTGATTTTGTGGAATTTGCCATCCAGGAAGAATTCCACGTCGGCGTCGAATTCGACAAAGTTCTTGGCGCCGAAGAGGAATATCCACTGGTCGCGGTTGGGGTGTATGTGCGTCGCTATGCCTATCTTTTCTTCCGGCTTATCGATGTACGCGAAGCCTATCATTAGTTGGGAGCCGGGGATGTCCCTCTCCCCCAGTGCCGTGATCATCGGCAGCGTGATGCTTTTGTGCATGGATTTCCATGGCTTTAGCTCCACGATGTTTGATTCGTGCCGGACGTTTTTTAGTTGTTCCAGTTTTACCATGTGGTCCTCCTTGACTGGTATGAAACGAACCCCAAACGTTAAAAGGCCGGTTAAAATTTGAGGGGCTTCCGTTCGGAAGCCCCCTTCTTTTTCTACTATTTTTACTTTTTCTTGGGATTGGCGATGTATTTTACGCCGGCGTGTCTCTTGAGCGGGCCGGTGGGTCGTACCGACGCCTCTTCGGAAATCCTGGCATCGATGAAGATGAACGGCTTGCCGACGCGCTTCACATCGAGCGGGCAGTGCATGATGTTCTTGGGGATGAAGATGTAGCAGGGGTAATTGATTTTTACTACCTTGTCGCCGAGCGTCATCTCGATATCGGCGTCGAGCTCGTGGAAGTTCGTGGGTTCGCCGATGAGCCATATCCACTGGTCATGGGGGTGTTTGTGCGTGGGTGAGCCCATACATACCGGTTCTGTGATGCGGGCGAACCCCATCGCCAGGTGCGATTCGGGGATTTCCATGTTGCCCATGCCGGTAATCATGGGTTCCTTGATTTGATGGTGGATTGATTTCCACGGTTTTAGCTCCACGACGTTTGGCTCTCGTACCACATTTTTTAGTTTATCAAAACTAGCTATTTTTGCCACTTGACCCTCCTTTATTAGTTAATGAATAACTATTTAGTATATTACTTATTTTAGATGTAAAAGTCTAATTTTGTAGGGGCAGGGGTAAGATTGTTTGGGTTCTGTTTGCTTTTGTTTATCCATATCAACCTCACCCCTGTATCCCCTCTCTAGCCGGAGACATTGAAAGGTCTTCAAAGATATTTATGGCTGGAGAGGGGAGTTTAGAAGAGAGGGGGCTAGGGGGTGAGTATTGAGAGTCAACCATATGCAAATAGTACCATTATTTTAAGTGCTTGACTTCAAAGAGTAGAAAAAGCGATAATATTTAGGATTTCATTAGAAACTCCCCGATAGCTCAACGGTAGAGCGGGCGGCTGTTAACCGCTAGGTTCAAGGTTCGAATCCTTGTCGGGGAGCCAGCTTTTTTAAAGTCAATCGCCTCAACCCGCCATGATATCTGCACTCGTCTCCCAAAGCTGATATAATATTAGTAGAGCCATTAATTTCGGGAGTAAATCATGCCCTTAAACGATCGCGACTATATGAAGAACCCGCCCCCGCCATCCCGCCGCGCCCGGCGGTTCACCGGTTTTTCCGGGGCTTTTGGTCTTAATCCCGTCCTGGTGTTGATTGTTATCAACTTCGTTTTCTATATCGCCACCCTGATTAACGGCGATATCATCGGCAAATTAGGGCTGGTCCCTTTGCTTTTCGCGGAAAGGCCCTGGACCATCCTCACCGCGATGTTCCTCCACCAGGGATTCTGGCATCTGTTCGGTAATATGCTGACGCTTTTCTTTTTCGGCACGTTTCTTGTGAGGCTGGTGGGCAACAACTGGTTTTTACTGCTTTACTTTGTCGGCGGTCTTGTCGGTAATGCTATTTACATCTGGCTCGGCGAGCCTTTATCGCTGGTCGTCGGCGCTTCCGGGGCGGTCTATGCCATCGCCGGGGCGCTGGTAGTGATGATGCCCAGATTGCCGGTTCGACTGTACTTTGTTATTCCCGTGCCGCTTTGGGTGGTGGTCCTCGTTTTCTTCGTGCTGTGGTCGATACCCGGCGTTATCCCCGGGATTGCCTGGCAGGCGCATCTCGGCGGGCTGGCGATAGGGCTGATTGCCGGCTTTTTCTTCCGGCGCCGGATTCGCTACGATTTCTATCGTTAGCGCAATCGCTCAGCTTGACTTTTACGTTCGCCGTTCATATAATTATAAGTTGTCACCTGTTTATTTTCCTTACGCTGTCGTGTCTATGCCCGAGTGGCGCAATGGTAGCGCAAGCGATTTGTAATCGCTAGGTTGGGGGTTCGAATCCCTTCTCGGGCTTGGTTTAGTGCGGCGGGTCATGTCTGGAGGGATGCCGGAGCGGCCAATCGGAGCAGACTGTAAATCTGCCGCCCTAAGGGCTACGCAAGTTCGAATCTTGCTCCCTCCACCATAGCTTGGTCTTCCATAGCTATACCGGTATAGACAAGTTGATATAATTATTTGTATAATATTACCGACGCCCACCTAGCTCAGTCGGTAGAGCACATTCTTGGTAAGAATGGGGTCATCGGTTCGAATCCGATGGTGGGCTCGGAAAAAAGGGAGGATGAAATGGCTAAACAGAAATTTGACAGGTCGAAACCGCATGTTAACGTGGGCACTATCGGTCACGTCGACCACGGTAAAACGACGCTGACCGCGGCCATAACGCTGGTCCTGTCCAAGCAAAATCCTAACGTACAGTTCCGGCCTTTCGATAGCATCGATAACGCCCCGGAAGAAAAGGCCAGGGGCATGACCATCGCTATCCAGCACGTCGAATACGAGACGAAGAAGCGGCACTATGCCCATATCGACTGCCCCGG
>CAYXOZ010000153.1:0-4122 GCA_964467135.1 uncultured Dehalococcoidaceae bacterium | reverse complement strand
GCCCTGGGAATAGGCCCGTTTCAACCCAGGATTTTACCGGCGGATGCCCGAGAAACCTACCGCGGGAAGCCTTTCCAGCCCGCGAAAAGGGTAACGATTCAGATTACCCGGATAGGCAATATGGAGCTCGAACTGATTCAACCCATTGACGGAGAATCGCCACATCAGGAATTTCTCGATAAAAAAGGGGAAGGCATCCAGCACCTGGGATTCATGGTCGATAACCTTGAAGAAAATGTCAAACGTCTGACCGCCGAGGGTTCGAGCATCTTACTTACGTCACAATTTAAAGGGGGCGGCGGGGTGGCTTATCTGGACCTCGACGCGGCGGGCTTGATAGTAGAACTGGTACAGACCGGCAGAAGATAGTCCCCCTCACTATTGACATTCCCGGGGGTCTTATGCTATTTTCTAAATGAAAATCGTTTTCAACTGGCAGGCTAAAATGGTCTATACTAAAAAAAGAATCGTAACTGTCCTGAAGCAGCGCGGCTATAAAATCACGGCGCAGCGAAGAAAGGTCATCAACGCCATCGTGGAAAGTCGCGAGCACCTGACGCCGGCGGCGATACACGCACGGGTGAAAAGGGAACATAAAGGCATCGGGCTGGTGACGATTTACCGCACGCTGGAAATATTGATAGAGATGGGGCTCATCTGCGAAATGCATGCCGGGGGAAGCTGCCGCAGCTATCTTATGCGGCGGCCGGCCGAGCACCACCATCACCTCATCTGCTCCGACTGCGGTACGGTTATCGATTTTACTAATTGCGACCTCGGCGGACTGGAGCGGCGGCTGGCGAAAGAGACGAATTTCAAGATAGACGGCCATCTCCTGGAGTTCCTGGGGCAGTGCCGGAAGTGCCGCATGGCCGCCAGAAGTCTAAAATAAGTATTTGTTGGTCAGGTTGAACAAACTGAATAAGGTGTAAAAAGCCATGAACGTCTGGGGATACAGCATTGTCAGCGTTGTCGTCGTAAGCCTGATATCGTTAATCGGGATTGCCGCCCTATTACTGAATAAAGAGACGAAAAAGATAACCTTTTTACTCGTCAGTTTCGCCGTCGGCGGCCTGTTCGGCGATGCTTTTATTCACCTTATACCGGAATCATTTGAGGAAATCGAAAACACGCTGGTTATTCCTTTGCTGATATTGCTAGGAATACTGATATTTTTCGTGCTGGAAAAATTCCTGCGCTGGCGGCACTGCCATTTATCCGAAACGGAGGAGCATATCCATCCGGTCGTCACGATGAACCTGATAGGGGATGCCGTCCATAACCTCATCGACGGCATGGTCATCGGGGCGACTTACATGGTGAGCATTCCGCTCGGGGTGACGACCACGCTGGCCATCATTCTCCATGAAATACCGCAGGAAATGGGGGACTTCGGGGTGCTCGTACACGGCGGGCTCTCGGTGAAAAAAGCTATTACATTCAACTTTTTCTCCGCCCTATGCGCCGTTTTAGGGGCGGTTCTTTCGCTGGTCATTGGGCCTCATCTGCAAGGCTACACGGTCTCACTAGTGCCCATCACCGCCGGAGGATTTATCTATATCGCCGGCTCCGATTTGATACCGGAGCTCCAGCATGATGTTAAATTGGGCAGGTCTTTACTACAGTTCGCCCTGATAATCCTGGGTATCGCGCTGATGGCGCTGCTGGTCTTTACGGAGTAGTCAGGACGGCGCCCCCACCGCGAACACGGCCAATCCGGCCATCCAAGATGTTATATAATAAATAACATATGGATAAACCGTGGCACCAGGACAGCGCGGAAAAGGTCTTAACAGCGCTGGGGTCCGGGCACGCCGGTCTATCGCCGGGTGAAGCTACCGCGCGGCTGCTCAAATACGGCCACAACGTCCTCAAAGGCAGGAAAAAGACACCACCGGCGCTCGTTTTTCTCCAGCAGTTCCTCAGTCCCCTCATCTACGTACTGCTGGCAGCGGCGGTAGTATCGATGATTGCCGGGCATTTCATCGATGCCTGGGTGGTGCTCGGCGTCCTGCTGCTCAACGCCACCATCGGCTTCATGCAGGAAACACGGGCCGAGAAAGCCATGGAAGCGCTCATCCGCATGACGGCGCCGCAGGCGCGGGTGAGGCGGGGCGGCAGCGTTAAGATGGCGCCCGCCCGCGAGATAGTCCCGGGTGACATTCTGCTCCTCGAGACCGGCGATAAAGTAGCCGCCGACGCCCGGCTTGTTAAAGAATCGAACCTTAAAGTCAACGAAGCCACTCTCACCGGGGAATCGATGCCGGTGGACAAACATACCCGGCCGCTCCCTGGCGAACTGCCGATAGCCGAACAAAAGAACATGGTGTTCATGGGGACGGCGGTGACCTACGGCCGGGCGACCGCCGTGGTCGTCAAGACAGGCATGCAGACCGAGATGGGCCGGATCGCCAGCGGCATCGAGGAGACCAAGCCAGAAAAGACACCGCTCCAGCAGAGCATCAGCAAGCTAAGCCGTTACCTGATATATACTTTTCTGGGCATCTGCGCGCTCCTGGTAGTCATCGGACTGATCCAGGGCATAGCCTGGCTGGAGATATTCCTGCTGGCGGTGGCGGCGGCGGTCTCGGCGATACCGGAAGGGCTGCCGGCGGTAGTGACCGTCGTGCTGGCGCTGGGTATGCGGCGCATGGCGCACCGCCACGCCATCATCCGCAAGCTGGTGGCGGTGGAAACACTGGGCTCGGCGACGGTAATATGCTCGGACAAGACCGGGACCCTCACGCTGAACCAGATGACGGTACGGCGTATTTATACGGGGGGAAAATGGGTGGAGGTGACGGGGGAAGGTTACCTGCCGGAGGGAGAGTTCCGTATCGACGGACAAAAAGTGGGGCTGGCGGAGTTCCCCGAGCTCGAGCTGCACCTGCGGATAGGCGCCCTCTGTAACGACGCGGTATTGTCCATGGAGGGGGAGCGCCGCTACAGCATCTTCGGCGACCCCACCGAAGGGGCGCTGGTGGTAGCGGCGGTCAAAGCCGGGATGGACCCGGAAACGCTGGAAAAGAGATACCCCCGGCTCGACGAAATCCCTTTCCAGAGCGAAAAGCTCTATATGGCGACCCTGCATCCGCACGATAACGGGAGAGCCGCTTACGTCAAGGGCGCCCTGGAAAAAATCCTCTCGCTCAGCAAATACCAGGTGCGGGGGAAAGATAAAGTGCCGCTACAGGAGGCGGATAAACAGGCCATCCAACAGGCCAACGACGCCATGGCGAGGGATGCGATGAGGGTCATCGCCACAGCTTATATCGACCTGCCGGGCGACCTGGAAGACCTGGACGACGGACATATCCGCGACGGGCTGGTGCTGGTGGGACTATCCGGCATGGCCGACCCGCCGCGTGAGGAGGCGAAAGAAGCGATACGCCTTTGCGGAGAAGCAGGCATCAAGGTCATCATGATTACCGGAGATAATAAAGTGACGGCGGAGTCCATCGCGCGGGAGCTGGCGCTGCCGCCGGGGAAAGCCATGACGGGTAAAGAGCTCGGGGAGATAGACGACGCCGAACTGGCGCGCCAGGTGGACGGCATTTCCGTCTTCGCGCGCATCGAGCCGATACAAAAGCTGAGAATCGTCAACGCCCTGAAAAGCCGCGGCCACGTGGTCGCCATGACGGGCGACGGCGTTAACGACGCCCCGGCCCTGAAAGCGGCCAATATCGGCATCGCCATGGGTATCACCGGCACGGATGTCGCCAAAGAAGCCAGCGATATGACACTCGCCGACGATAACTTCGCCTCGGTAGTGGCGGCGGTCGATGAAGGTAGAGTGATATTCAATCGATTGAGAAATGTCATTTTCTTTCTTTTAAGCACTAACATCGGCGAGCTGCTGGCGCTCATGCTCAGTATACTGTTCCTCGGTAAAGCGCCGCTGCTGGCGGTGCAGATTATCTGGAACAACCTCGTGACAGACACGGCGGTGGCTGTGCCCCTGGGGCTGGAGCCGCGCATCGGCGATGAGCTCAAGCAGCCGCCCCGCCACCCCTCGGTGGGTATCCTCTTCCCCGGGATGCTGCTGCGCGTGCTTTTCATGTCCGTCATGATGGGCGCCGGCGCTTTCCTGGTCTTCAACTGGGCGCAGGCGAGGTTCAGCAT
>CAYXOZ010000152.1:1673-4126 GCA_964467135.1 uncultured Dehalococcoidaceae bacterium | reverse complement strand
AAGAACAGGTGGACGCCGTCATCCAGGAAATAGAGAGCATGGGGTTCCGGGGCGTGCCCATGCCGGGCGCCCAGAGAACGGCGATCTGCATCGTCGGGAACAAGGGACCGGTCGAAGACACGCGGCTGCGCGCCCTGCCCGGCGTCAAAGAGACCATCCCGGTCACCAAGCCATATAAACTGGTGAGTAGAGAAACGCACCCGGAATCGACGGCGATACCGGTCGGCGAGATAAAAATCGGGGGCGGCACGCCAGTAATCATGGCGGGCCCCTGCGCGGTGGAGTCGGAAGAGCAGGCCCTCACCATCGCCAAGCTGGTCAAGCAGCACGGCGCGCAGGTCTACCGCGGCGGCGCTTTCAAGCCGAGGACGTCACCCTACAGCTTCCAGGGACTCGGCGAAAAAGGACTGAAAATATTACAGAAAGTGAAGCAGGAGACCGGGCTGCTGATTATCACCGAGGCCACCGATAACGAAAACCTCAGCCTCGTCGAGAAGTATGCCGATATCATCCAGATTGGGGCGAGGAACATGCAGAACTACTCGCTGCTGCGGCTCGCCGGGCAGACGTCCAAAGCCGTACTACTGAAACGAGGTATGGCGGCCACCATCGACGAATGGCTGATGGCGGCCGAGTACATCATGTCCGAAGGGAACCGACGCGTCATCCTGTGCGAAAGAGGCATACGCACCTTCTCCGACAACACCCGTAACACGCTCGACCTCAGCGCCATACCGTCCATCAAAGAGGTCAGCCACCTGCCGGTCATCGTCGACCCCAGCCACGCAGCGGGAAGGCGGGACTACGTGATACCGCTATCGCGGGGGGCGATAGCCGTCGGGGCGGACGGACTGCTCATCGAAGTCCACCACGACCCCCCACACGCCCTATCGGACGGCACGCAGTCGTTGTATCCCGACCAGTTCGCCGAATTGATGAAAGAAATAGAACGCCTGAAAAAATACCTGTAGACGGGTGCGTGATGAACTGGGTTGATATCGTTGTTATCATCGTGCTGGCGCTGAGCTTCCTCGGCGGGCTGAAAGAGGGCGCCGTGAGGACTTTCTCCTCGCTGATAGCCCTTGTCATCGGCATCCCTCTCGCCGGTCTCAGCTACCGCTGGCCCGCTGCGCTGCTCTCGTTCCTGCCGGGAGAGAACTGGGAGAACTTTATCGGGTTCTCAATCAGCCTGGGGATAATCATCGTTATCCTTTACCTTATATTCTTCTTTCCCCGGAAGACGGTGGGGGCGGTGTGGAACAAAGGCGTGGTTTACCGCCTGCTGGGGGGCGGTTTAAACCTGCTGGGGGCCGTCATCGGGGCGGTCGTTTTCGTACTGATAATACAGGCTTTCCCCATCTTCGACCGGCTGGCGGAGTGGGTCGGCAGCTCCGACGTGCTGACAACGCTGACGGACAGCTTCCGCTTCGTGCAGTCGATGCTGCCGGAAACATTTAACGGAACAATCGTTACCTACTAAACTCAGAGGGGATACTAAGCGGCAGGCGGCGGGGGAGCGCCGGACAGCGATGGCTGTAACTTAGCGACCGAGGCGCTGACGGCATAATAAAGCGAACCGTAGGTAGTCAGCGCCCACATGCCTATTATAATGCCTCCGATAACACCAACGAGTATACCGAAAAAGATACCGACAAAAGGCACCCAGAAGAATATCAACGAAACAATAAACGATATTATAGCCACGGCAACAAACATCAGTCCCGCCAGTAAGCCAATGACAAAGACCTTCCCTGCATGACCCCCGGACATATTCCAGCTAATCCTGATAGCTTCAACGGCTTTCAGCTTGCGGTCGAGGAGGAGATAGGGGACAAACGCCAGCTTACAGTAAATAATGATAGAAAATATTGTCCAGGCGAGAGACAGCAGTATACCTAATACAGGAACATAATCGGCTATAAAAGCTAATAAAAAAGCAACACCGCCGAACACGATGATGTAAAGAACACCTACCAGCAGCACACCGTGGTAATTTTGAAAAGCGGCGAAGATATTACCGAATTTAACTTTTTCACCGCGGACGGCACCAAGGTAAACAAACATCAGTCCGAAGGCTATGGGGGTGTAATACACAATGCTGATGATGCCGCTCGCCAGTTGAAATTCCCAGCCCATCGTGGTGATATAGTTGCCGGGCAAACGGGCGCTAAAAGATACAAGCTCGCCCGTGGTGAAGAAGAGCACCAGACCCAGCACAACGGCGATGGGTATCCAGAGCGCCATATAAACCACTCCGGCGAGAACCAGCTCCCAGAAATTCCTCCAGAGGGTCCGCCAGCCGTGGCCGAAAGAGGAACCCACGCCGGGGACCAGCGCTGCTTCAGGGTTCAGCCTGGCACCGCAATTGATACAGAAAACCGCTCCCGGGGAATTTTCACGTCCGCAGTTTTTACATTTCATGAATTTTCTCGCTCAGTTCAATAACTGAGTAT
>CAYXOZ010000152.1:0-1573 GCA_964467135.1 uncultured Dehalococcoidaceae bacterium | reverse complement strand
CGTCCGCAGTTTTTACATTTCATGAATTTTCTCGCTCAGTTCAATAACTGAGTATAATTACTGCCGTTTATGCTTGTCAAGGAAAGACAGGCGTACTGAACCCTAGCGCAGGAACACAGATTCTCACGTCGTCCCGATGAAATCGGGACTCCTCAGAATGACAACCACGGTCTTTCTTGACAACTGCGAGCAGTCGTAGTAATCTATCGGCGATAACAATGCCGCTGTTTAAGGAGGTTGAAATGACGACACCGACGAAGACGTATCCGGTAAATATTAAAGGCGAACTCACCATACCGCCGGGCCGATGGGTATGGCTTTTCAAATGGCTACTGGCGATACCACATTACATCGTCGTTGCCATCCTGATGATAGCCTATTTCGTCGTATGGGTAATCGCCTGGTTCGCCATACTGTTCACGGGAAAATACCCGAAAGGCCTTTTCGACTTCAGCGTTGGCGTATTACGCTGGGGATGGCGGGTGTCTTTTTACAGCTACGGAGCGCTGGCGACAGACAAGTATCCCCCTTTCAGCCTCGACCCCGACCCCAACTACCCCGCCGACCTCGAGGTTGCCTATCCGGAAAAGCTTTCGCGCGGACTGATATGGGTAAAGTGGTGGCTGCTGGCGATACCGCACTGGATAATCATCGGGATTTTCCAGGGGGGATACGGCGGACGCGGCGGGGGCGGGCTAACGACGATACTGGCTATCATCGCCGCCATTGTGCTGCTATTCACCGGGAAATACCAGCCGGATATTTTCAAACTCGTTATCGGCATGAACCGCTGGACATACCGCGTGTTCGCGTACGTCAGCTTAATGAGGGACGAGTACCCGCCGTTCCGGCTGGAAGAGTAAGCAGTTTCTAGTTACTAGTTGTTAGTTGTTGGAAGCCCTCACCAAGGCCCTATCCTAAAAAGGGAGAGGGATAGATGTCTTCGAGGCGATAAAACGCGGGCTTTGACCCCAATCTCAACATGAGGAGGGATTGAGATTGCCACGTCGACCTTCCGCCTTTACGGAAGGACTCCTCGCAATGACAGACGGTTAAAGGCGCTGGCAACGGGGACAGATATAGGTACCGCGACCGCGCACCACGATACGCTCGATAGGGCCGCCGCAACCGGGGCAGTCTTTACCAACGCCATGGGCAACCACAAACTCGTCGTGGGCGTTGCCGGGCTCACCGGAAGGCCGGATATAGTTCCGGATGCTGGCACCCCCTCTGGCTAAAGCTTTCCGCAGCACATGCAAGATAGCGCGATGCAGCCTTTTAACTTCGCTTTCGTCGAGACTACCCGCAGGTCTCAAAGGGTGAATTTTTGCCTCGAAGAGGGCTTCGTCGGCATACATATTGCCGATGCCGGCGATGATGGACTGGTCGAGGAGGACGGGCTTAACCGGGGCCTTGCGGTCCTTTAAAATCGCCGCCAGCACGGCGGGAGTAAAATTCTTTTCGAGAGGCTCGGGGCCGAGCATCTTATTGACGTCGGTCTCGTCCTTCGCCAGCCACATCACGCCGAACTTACGCGGGTCGCGGAAATGGACGGCAGTGCCGTCATCGAGAT
>CAYXOZ010000151.1:0-4140 GCA_964467135.1 uncultured Dehalococcoidaceae bacterium | reverse complement strand
TAATTCGTTCCCCTTTGTAAAGGGGAATGAGAAGAGGATTTTCGTTACCTCCTTCGCCCCTTTTAGACGCCCTATTCAACTACACTTATAATGCAGGGAAGTGTGCCGTAATCCCTGCCATCGATATTCACGTTAATAGCGAAAGTATATTCCCCCGCGTCAAGCTGCGGCGAGATCTCATTGACTAAGGCTGTCTTACTCCGCCGGGCGGGGTCAGAGCCGTGCCATTCCCAATCGTCCTGGGTGACGGTTATACCGGAAGGTAGATTGACAGCCTGCAGAACTGTTTTAATATAGGTGGTATCAGAAGAGATAGCGTCGGGAAGGTAAATGGTAAACAAATTATTTCTCGTCTGCCCGGCTCCGGTCTCGATATAATCGCGGTACCATATTTGAGCTCCATCCGGGGGCTCGCCTAAGGCAACTTCCGTATCCTCGATAGGAGGCCAGGGATTCTTTACCCCCTCCTCATGGACATTGGCGCGGTACATCGGCCCGCCCCCCGGCACCGGCACAATATCATCAGCCTGACCTTCCGCTGTCTGACAGGCTATAAATGACGTGATTAATACCACAATGAAGATAACTAAAATAACAAACCTCTTCATTATCTATCCCCCCTCCACCTCCCTCATCAGCGCCTCGAGAAAGTCCTTTTCCTCCACCACCGCCACCTTTTCCCCCCGCCTGAAAATCACGCCCTTCCCTTTGCCGCAGGCTATCCCCACGTCGGCGTCTTTTGCCTCCCCCGGGCCGTTGACCACGCACCCCATCACCGCCACTTTTATCGGCTTGTCTATTTTCAGCAGCCTCGCCTCGACTTCTTGCGCCAATTTTACCACGTCCGCCTCGGCGCGACCACACGTCGGGCAGCTTACCAGTACCGGCCCGCGCCGCCGCAGGTCGAGGCTCTTTAGTATTTCGTAGCCAGCCATGACTTCTTCCTGGGGCGACGCCGTCAGCGAGACCCGTATCGTGTCCACGATGCCCAGCCACAGCAGCGTCCCGATGCCCACCGCGCTGCGGATGACGCCCGTCCGCGGCGTGCCCGCCTCCGTGATGCCGATGTGCAGCGGATATCGTATTTTCTTCGCGATATCCCGGTACGCGTTTATGGTGGTTGGTACGTCGAAGGCTTTGAGCGACACTTTGATGAGGTCGAAGTCGAGGCTTTCGAGCAATCTTACCTGCTCGAGCGCCACCTCGACCATTCTTTCAGGTATGCTCAGCTTTTTCTTGGCGGTCTTGGGCTTGCCCGCCGTCCCTCCCTGACTGCGCAAGGCGGGCAGGCTGCCCGCGTTTACCCCGATGCGTATCGGCACCCCCCGCTCTTTGGCCGCCCGCGCCACCTTCTTTACCTTTTCCGCCTCCCCGATGTTCCCCGGGTTAAGCCTTAGCCCGTCCACCCCCGCTTTAAGTGCCTCTAAAGCCAGTCGGTAGTCAAAATGTATGTCCGCCACGAGCGGTATTTTAATGCCTTTTTTAATCTTGGCTAAAGCTTCCGCCGCTTCTTTATCCGGCACCGCCACGCGGATAATCTCGCACCCGACCTCTTCCAGCTCTTTTATCTGCCGTATGGTCGCCCGGGCATCGCGGGTGTCCGTTTTGGTCATGGACTGCACCACGATTGGCGCGCCCCCTCCCACCGTCACCTCCCCGATTTTTATGGCTTTGCTGATACGTCTTTTCATTTATTCGCTCACCGCTAACCGCTAATCGCTAGGGTATCAAACTCCCGCCGGTCGCCCAGCGGAAAATGTCCTGGTACGTTATCAGGACGAGCAGCGCCAGCAGCACGATAAACCCTATGGTGTGCACAATCCCCTCGGTTCTCGGGGAAACTCGTTTGCCCCGCCTCGCCCATTCAATCAGGACGAAGATAATCCTCCCCCCGTCGAGGGCGGGGAAGGGTATTATCTGTGTGATGGCGATGGCGATGCTGATGAACGCCGTGAGCTCGAGCACCGGGCTTACCCCGGACTGCGCTACCTCGCCGGTGACCTGCACTATCCCCACCGGCCCCGTCGGTATGAAGGGCACCGTCCCGATTATCATGCCGACTATCCCGTTTTTATAAAGGATTAACGTCTCCCAGACGGAAACGAAGCCTTGAGGTATTGCCCGCCAGAACGGCAGGCTTTCGCTGACGATGGCCGGATTCACGGTCTCGCTGAGCAAGCCGACTGCCCCGTCTCCCTCCGGTGGACGCCAGCGCGGCACGAGTCTGGCCGTCACGGTATCCTCGGTCGATGCCGGCTTAAATTCAATTTCTATTTCTGTGCCGAGACCCATCTGGGTATAGCGGGAAAGGTCGCCGACGCTGTTGACCTTTTTCCCGTTGATGCTCACGATGGTGTCTCCCGCTTGAATACCGGCCGTTTCTGCCGGTGAGCCCGGCGATACCTCTTTCACGACCACCTCCCCTTCGACGATATTATGCGGGACCATGTAGGCTATGGAAAGCAGCACGAAGGGCAGCAGCAGGTTCATGATGATGCCCCCCGCCAGTACCAGCAGCCGTACGCCGTAGCCCCGGCTGGCCAGTCCTTTGGGCACCTGGGGGTCGATTTCTCCAGCTATTTTGTTGAACCCCCCGAACGGTATCCAGTTGATAGAGTATATCGTTCCCCGCCATTTTTTCCCGTATAAACGCGGCGGGAAGCCGACGCCGAACTCTTCGACCGGTACGCCGGTGGCTTTGGCCGCGATGAAGTGCCCGAGCTCGTGAACTATGATGAGCACGGACAGGACGACTACCCCCACGACTATCGTTAATATCATTTTCCGCCCCCCGCCATCTCCAGCACCTTTTCCCGCGCCCACCTGTCCGCCTCCAAAATATCGTCGAGCGAAGGGCTGGATTTCGTCAGGTGCTTTTCCAGCGCCCTCGCGATAAGCTCCGGAATTTCCGTGAATTTTATCCTGCCCGCCAGGAAAAGCCCGACGGCCGTTTCGTCGGCGCCGCACAGCGCCGCCGGGCTGGTGCCGCCTTTCCTGCCCGCCGCTGTCGCCAGCGCCAGGCAGGGGAATCTTTCCCTGTCCGGCTGCTCGAACGTCAGGTCTTTAAAGTCCCCCCAGTCCAGCCTGGGTAAGTCTTGATTTTCCAGTCGGTCGGGATAGGTGAGGGCGTACTGTATCGGCAGGCGCATGTCCGGTTTACTCAGCTGCGCCTTGACCGCGCCGTCGGCGAACTCCACCATCGAGTGCACGATGCTTTGCGGGTGGACGAGCACGGTGACTTTATCTATCGGTACGTTAAAGAGCCAGTGTGCCTCGATTATCTCCAGGCCTTTGTTCATGAGCGTGGCTGAATCTATGGTGACCTTTTTGCCCATCTTCCACGAGGGGTGCTTGAGGGCCTGGGCTGCGGTTATGTCGGCCATCTGCTTTTTGGAATAGCCGCGGAACGGCCCGCCGGAAGCTGTCAGGATGATGCGCCGCGGCGGTTGTCTTTCCCCGTTGAGGCACTGGAAAATGGCGCTGTGCTCGCTGTCGACGGGTATAATCCGGGCACCGCTCTTTTTTACCGCGGCAGTGATTATCTCTCCGGCGGCTACCAGCGACTCTTTATTCGCCAGGGCGATGGTCTTGCCGGCTTTGGCCGCCGCCAGCGTTGCCCCCAGCCCCGCCGTCCCCGCCGTGGCGATAACTATTATATCGATATCGGGCTGGGACGCCATCTCTTCGAGGGTGACAATCTCGCATCCGGTCAGTTCTTTATCCGTCGCCGCGTAGCTGGCAAATCGCGGCCTGAACTCGTCGACCTGCTCCTCGAGCAAGTCCAGGTTTTTGCCCGCCGCCAGCCCGACTATTCTAAAGTGACCCGGCAGCGCGCGGACCACCTCCAGCGTTTGCCGCCCGATTGACCCCGTCGAGCCCAGTACCGCCAGCCGCTTTATTTTTTCCGCCATGACAATTATATCTTACAACAAATATGCACTCGAAGCTATAAATCGTATCGATAAGGTGGCATATTGTTTATTTCCTCTCCCCTTTTTTCGTCCCCGTTCCCTTCTGTCATTGCGAGGAGTCCTTCCGCCTTTGCGGAAGGAAGACGTGGCAATCTCACCCGCTCGCCCTGAGCCTGCTTGCCCTTCACAGCTTTAGCGTCGTAGGGTCGAAGGGTCATTCCCGACCTGA
>CAYXOZ010000150.1:0-4166 GCA_964467135.1 uncultured Dehalococcoidaceae bacterium | reverse complement strand
CCTGGCGCGGCGGCCCGCCACTCCCACCCGGACCTTCGGCTATCATCGCGCCGAGATCATGGCCGCCCTCGCTAACGGCACCGTCCTGGTCCTGGTCTCCGTCTTTATCTTTTACGAAGCCTACCAGCGGTTCACTGCTTTGCCTGCCGTCAAGACCCCTCTGATGATGGTCGTGGCCGGCATCGGCCTGGTGGCTAATCTCATCGGCCTATACCTGTTACGGCGGGGCAGCCGTAAAAGCATCAATATCAGGGCAGCCTTCTGGCATGTCACCGGCGATACTTTATCCTCGGTGGGGGTCATCATCGCCGGTATCATTATTTATTTTACCGGCTGGTATGTCGCCGACCCCATTCTCGCGGTGGTCATCGGCGTGGTGATACTCTGGGGGGCGGTGCGTATCGTGCGGGAGTCGGTGGACATCTTGCTGGAGTCGGTCCCCGGCCATGTCCGCGTTGAAGACGTCACCGCCGCTGTGAAAAGCATCCCCGGCGTGGTGGACATGCATGACGTCCACGTTTGGACGATTACCTCCGGTATCTATGCCCTGAGCGCCCACCTGAGCATCGCCGACCAGACAGTGAGTCAGAGCTGCGATATCATTACGAAGGTAAACGATAAGTTGACGGAAGGCTTTAATATCACCCACACTACCCTCCAGCTCGAGTGCGAGTCCTGCCCGACCGGCCTGGTCTGCAAACTCCCGCAGTCGGAATAGACCCGCATCCCTTGACACCCCGAACTTGAAATTGCTACACTTCTCTTGTTTCCCGTGAGTAAAGAAATGAAGAAAATAGGCATTCTCTATCATCCCAAAGTCCCCGCGACGCGTAAAAAAGCCGGTGAGCTGGAGAAATTCCTCAAGGCGAGGGGCCTCGCTACCTGGCAGTGTTCCGCCTGGGAGAGGGAGAAAGCCTGCCGGCTTCTGGAAGGCACTGACCTGCTGCTCACCGTCGGCGGCGATGGCACCATCCTCCGCGCCGTGCAGGCGGTTATCCCCGGCAGGACCCCCATCACTGGCATTAACCTCGGCAAGCTGGGCTTTATGACCGAGTTCGATGCCGACGAAGCGGTAGAGAAGCTGCCTTTATTGCTAAAGGGCAAAGGCTGGCTCGACGAGCGGGCGATGCTCCGGGCTGAGGTGATCGCCGGGGGAGAGAAACAGGTTTTTCATGCCCTGAATGACGTCGTCCTCGCCCGGGGTGAGGTCGTCCGCCTTATCCGCGTCGATGTCAGCATCGACGGCAAGCCTCTGGGCGCTTATAAGGCCGACGCGATTATCCTGGCGACCGCTACCGGCAGCACCGGCTACGCTTTAGCCGCCCGCGGCCCCATCATGTATCCGCAATCGCAGGATTTCCTGCTGGTGCCGGTCGCCCCGCACCTGAGCCTGCCTTACCCGCTGGTCCTGCCGGAAAAAGCGGTAGTCACCCTGCGTCTGAATACCTACCACCCGGCAGTGCTGAGCGTTGACGGCCACGCTAATATGCCCATTTCCGATGGCGATGTCGTGAAGGTGAAGCGTAGCCCCCACGTGGTGCGTTTCCTGAGGGTCCGACCAAGGGAGTCGTTTTTCGCGTCCCTGGAAGATAAGTTGAGAGGAAAACAAGGTGGTTAAAGTAGAAAGAGCCAGAATTGCCGATGTCCCGCAAATGCATAAGTTGATTAATGATTACGCTGACAGGGGTGAGATGCTGGCGCGGCCCCTGAGCGAGCTTTACGAGGGTATCCGCGATTTCCTGGTTATCCGAGAGGAGGAGCGGGTGGTGGCGTGTGCGGCGCTGCACGTGGCCTGGGAGGACCTGGCGGAGATAAGGTCGGTGGCGGTGGCGGAGGATAAAAAGCGCACTGGACTGGGCGCCAGGCTGGTCAAGGCATGCCTCGAGGAGGCGGAGGCGCTGGGTATCAAGACCGTTTTTTGTTTTACCTACAAGCCGGATTTTTTCAGGCGGCAGGGTTTCGTCGATATCGAGAAGATGGAGCTGCCGCGCAAGGTCTGGACGGACTGTTTCCGCTGCCCGAAATTCCCCAACTGCGATGAAATCGCGCTGGTCTACCGCGGCGGGGAGAAGTAATTATGAATCCGGCATATATTGGCGTGGTTATGATTGGACTCCTGCACGGGCTTGAACCAGGACATGGCTGGCCCGTGGCTGTGTTATATTCCATGAATAAAAGAAACGCCCTTACCAGCGCTACTATCAGCTCGGGAATTATTGGTTTGGCGCACCTTATATCGTCTATCGCCGTGGTCGTCGCTTACGTCCTGCTGCAAGATTGGCTGGACTTTTCCGCGCCGTGGCTGAAATACCTGGCGGCGGGTATTCTATTTATACTAGCCGTTAGGCTATTCTTAGAAAAAACTGAGGGGCTGGAAAAGCAGCACGGCCACATCCACGAAAATCATCCGGAAGTCGAGCATGAGCATGAGCACGAGCACCCGGGTCAGGGTAAACATACCCATCGCCACAAGCATACTTTGGGTGTGGCATTAAGCCTTATCGGTCTGGCTACGTTCGCTTTCATTCTCGGTTTTGCCCACGAAGAAGAGTTTGCTTTACTCGCCCTTGTCGCCGGTGGTGTCAACGCCTGGATACTTATGCTTTCTTACGGCATTTCCGTTTTATTAGGGCTAATGGCGGTAACGATTGTTAGTGTTAAAATTTACAGGAAGTTGCAGCCTAAATTGATACGGTATGAAAGGTTTATTCCCAAAATCGGCGCTGTTTTCCTTGTCGCGATGGCTTTAGTTATAATATTCTGGGAATAGTCCGGATTATCGGGGGTATGACTTGACCGAAAAAACCCTTTCCCGCAAGACCGTCTTTACAGGCAAGGCTTTGAAGATGCGCGTCGATACCGTCCTGACCGCCGACGGACGTAAGAGCACCCGGGAAATCGTTCAGCGCTCGGACTGCATTGCCGTTATCGCCGTGGACGCGGAGGTCAATATCCTCCTGGAAAACCAGTATCGCCAGGCTGTAGAGAAAGACCTTCTGGAGATACCGGCGGGGGGCATTGATGACGGGGAGGACCCGGAAACAGCGGTGGTCCGCGAGATGCGCGAGGAAACGGGCTTCCGACCTCGCCAGTTGGTCAGGCTGACCGGTTTTTATTCGTCGCCGGGCTACAGCACCGAGTTTCTTTATCTCTACCTGGCCACCGACCTCGTCCCCGACCCTCTATCTTCGGAGGACACCGCGGGCATTAAAATATCGTGGGTGCCCGTCGCTGAAATCCGCGCCATGATTGCCTCGGGTAAAATCCAGGACTCCAAGACCATTGCCGGGCTGCTGTTTTACCTGGAATATATAAAAACCCGAAAATAAAAGAGGGCTTTCGCCCCTCTTAAACACCGCAGTTTATAAACTCTGGGGATTTCTGTAATTTTGCCCCTCTTAAACGCTCCTAATGGAATAGTGAAGTTGTACGTCTTAAAAAGGGGGTAGGTTGAGAAATCCTAATGTTTCCAGTCGAGGCGCCTGCCCCCCATCAGGTGTATATGCAGGTGCGGCACCAGCTGCCCCGCATCCACCCCGCTGTTGATGGTCAGGCGGTAGCCGCTTTTAGAGATACCCTGCTCCCTGGCAAGCTGGTTGGCCACCCTGACCATTTTCCCCACCAGCGATGTATCTTTATCGTCCATGTCCGCCAGGGAAGTGACGTGCTTTACCGGCAGGACGAGTATGTGCACCGGCGTTATCGGATTGATGTCCGGGAAGGCAAACACTTCCTCGTCCTTGTAGAGAATCTTGGCCGGAATCTCTCCGGCGGCAATCTTGCAGAAAACGCAGTCGGACTTGCTTTGTTTGGGATTCATCGCAAAGACCCTATAAGGTTACGTAATTCTTGGGCGCTCCGGGCTCAGTCGGCGGCCCCTTCATATCCATGACCGTGGCATTGCCGTGCTTCATAATAAAAGCGCCAACGTAGTCCCACCCGTTTTTATCCACCCCCGGTTTATAAAACGGCCTTTTTTCTACGATTTCTTTTTTCAGCGTCAGGTCCGTCACCGGCATGAGCCGGCCGCTCACCCTTACCTGGACGCCGTCGGCGAAGTAGCATATCTCGGTCTCCGGGTTTTTCACGAGCTGTTTGTAGACATCCTTGGGCGACTGCATGGCAAAGATGATGCCGTTTTCGTCCGCCCGGTAGGTGCCCATGGC
>CAYXOZ010000149.1:0-4242 GCA_964467135.1 uncultured Dehalococcoidaceae bacterium | reverse complement strand
TACTTGGGTTCGCCGTGCGCCTTCCGCGTGCTTTCCCACTTGCTGCCGGTGGGGAATCCCGCCCCGCCCCGCCCCCTCAACCCCGATTTTTTCACTTCATCGATGATGTTCTCCGGCGTCATTTTCAGGGCTTTGGTCAGGGCGGTATACCCGCCGATAGCCAGGTAATCGTCGATGACGGTGGGGTCAATCAGCCCGTTATTCCCGATTATCAGGCGCATTTGCTTTTTGTAGAAGGCGACGTCGCCTTCTTTAACGACCTTCTGATTGGTGGCGCGGTCGGTGTAAAGCAGCCGGTTGACGACGTTTCCCTTGCCGATGGTCTCGGTAAGTATCTCGGGGACGTCTTTAGGCCGCACCCGCTGGTAAAATATGTCTTTGGGTTTGATGACCACCAGCGTGCCGCGCTCGCAGAAGCCCGGGCAGCCGATGGCTTTGACGTCTGCTTTAGCTTCGAGGTTTTGCTTTTTTACCTCGTCCTGGAAAGCGGCGAGGATGCTTTTCGACCCGTAAGCCTGGCAGCCGGTGCCGTTACAGACGGTAATCGTGGGCTTATCGGGGTCTCTCTTTTTGATTATCGAGCTTCGCAGGGCCTCTAACTCGCCCGGGGATTTTAGTTTTGCCACGGGATTCCCTCCCTCGCTAGCTGTAGTTCTTTAAGACTTCGCCGACTTTTTCCGGCGTCATCTCGCCGTGATAGTCTTCCCCGATGATGACCATCGGGCCCAACGCGCAGGCGCCCACGCAGTTGACCGTCTCCAGGGTGAACCTGAGGTCGTCGGTATTGCTGCCGGTCTTTATCCCCAGCTCTTTTTCCATTTGCTCCAGTACCTTGTCCGAGCCGCGGACATGGCAGGCGGTGCCCAGGCAGACGTTAATGAGGTGGCGGCCCCGCGGCGTCAGGCTGAAAGCCTTGAAAAAGGTGGCGACACTGTAGACCCGGCTCAGCGGGACGTCGAGCCCGGCGTGGATGGCTTCCAGCGCATCTTTAGGCAGGTAGCCTATCTCCGACTGCGTGTCGTGGAGTACGTCTATCAGCGCCGATTTGTCATGCTGGTACTTTGCCAGCACCCGCCCGACTTTTTCTTTGAGTTGTTTTTTTGTCGCCATGTTTCGCTTTCTCCAGTAACTTCTCGTATTCCAGCTCGACGCGCTTTTGTATCTGCGCGATGGAATCTTCGCTCAGGTGGCGGAACCTGCCCTGCGTTTTCAGGTATTCGCCCACCGGTCGGAGTTTTGGTATATCCAGGCTCATCTTATAAACACCGTTCTCCACTTCAAAAAGTGGGAACATCCCGGTCTGGACGGCCAGGCGTACCTGCCGGTTGATGGTATCGGTGGCGCTGCGCCAGCCCGTCGGGCAGGCGGAAAGGATATGGACATACGCCGGGCCTTTGGTCGCTACCGCTTTGGCCACCTTGGCCATGAGGTCGAAGGGGTAGCCATGGGTCGCCGTCGCCACATAGGGAATGTTGTGGGCGGCGGCTATTTCCGGCATGTTCTTTTTCCAGCTGAACTGCCCGGTGCTCTTCTTACCGATAGGTGAGGTGGTCGTCCAGGCGCCGAAGGGCGTCGCCGACGAACGCTGGACGCCGGTGTTCATGTAGGCTTCGTTATCGAAGCAGATGTAGGTAAAGTCATGGCCCCGCTCCAGCGCGCCGGAAAGCGCCTGCAGGCCGATGTCGCTGGTAGCGCCGTCCCCGCCGATAGCCACCACCTTGGTATTTTCCGGGAGCTTTACTCCCTTGCGCCGCATGGCTTTGTAAGCCGCTTCAATGCCGGAGGCTACCGCCGCGGCGTTTTCGAATAGCGTGTGTATCCAGGGCAGCTCCCAGCTGGACAGCGGCAGCTGCGAGGTGAAAATCTCGGCGCAGCCGGTGGCGTTAACGACGATGGTATTTCTATCGAGGGCTTTAAAAGCCTGCCTTATCGCCAGGGCTTCCCCGCAGCCGATGCAGGCGCGGTGCCCCGCCGCGAACTTTTCTTCCTTGTTTACCAGTCGGGGAACATAAACCGCGTATTTTTCCATTATTCCCTCACCCCGTAAATTTCATATTCGTTCTGGCTGCCTTTGGCGGCAATCTCGGTGCCTTTTTTTACGATGTCTTTAAAGCCGGACACCGTGGTGTCGCGCCCGCCGAGACTGCTGACGAAGCTGACAATCTTCGGCTTTTTTGCCTGGTTGTAGAAAGCGGCTTTTACCTCGGACGCTAAAGGCCCGCCCGGTCCGCCGTAGGAAATCGCCCGGTCCATGACGATTAAAATATCGGCGTCCTTGACGGCTTCCCGCAGCTCCTCGAAGGGGAAGGGCCGCCAGAGCCTTAGTCTTATCTGCCCCGCGTCTATCCCCTCCGCCCGCAGCTCGTCGATGGCGACCGATGCGGTCTCGCCGCTGCTGCCCATGGTCATCAGGAGGACTTTCGCCCCATCGCTGTGATATTTCTCTACGGGCAGGTACTTCCTGCCAAAGGCTTTATAAAACTCGTCCCAGGCCTGCTGGACGACTTTCTTGGAGTTGCGTAAATTGACCTCTTGCGCCCACTTGGTCTCCGTGAAGATAAACGGCGGCGCGAACTCGCCCATGGCCACCGGTCTATCAGGGTTGAGCGGCAGCGGGAACCGGTTTTTGGGCAGGTATTTGTCCACTTCCGCCTGTTCCGCGAAGATAATCGGCTCGACCACGTGTGTCAGGTTGAACCCGTCGAGGTGGACCATCACCGGCAGGAGCACGCGCGGGTCCTCCGCGATGCGGAAAGCGATGATGGTGTTATCGAATGCCTGCTGGCCGTTCTCGGTCACAATCTGAATCCAGCCGGTGTCCCGGACGGACATGAGGTCGGAGTGGTCGGCCCAGATGCTTAAGGGTGCGGACAGTGCCCGGTTGGCCACCGCCATGACGATGGGCAGCCGCATGGGCGCCGCGACATAGACCACCTCGTTCATCAGCGCCAGTCCCTGGCTGGACGTCGCGGTGAAGGTGCGCGCGCCGGCTGCCGCCGACCCGAGGCAGGCGCTCATGGCGGAGTGCTCCGATTCCACCGGTATATATTCGGCGTCAAGCTCGCCGTTGGCGACCAGCTCGGCGAGGTGCTCGACGATATGGGTCTGGGGAGTAATCGGGTATGCCGCGATGACGTCGGGATTGGCCAGCTTCGCGGCGTCGGCTACGGCTATGGAAACTTCAACGCCTACTCGCGTTACCATTACTCCACCTCCTCTACCATTTTAATGACGCGGGTCGGGCATTCCCGGGGGCAGATGCCGCAGCCCTTGCAGTAATAGAGGTCTGCCTCGAAGTAGCCGTCTTTGTTCAGCCCGATGCATCCTTCCGGGCAGTTCAGGGCGCAGAGACCGCACTTGATGCACTTCGTAAAATCATAGGTTGGCCGCTGCGAGCGCCAGGTGCCGCTCTCGTAAGAGCGGGCGCTCCCCGGCGCGGTGACGATGTTGCCTATTTCCAGGTCTTTCCAGGTCATTTCATTTTCGGATTTCGCCATCTATCGCTCCTCGGTTGCTACTTGTTCGTAGGCCGTTTCCATCGCCTTGATGTTGCGCTCCCCGAGCCGGCCGAAACGCTTTTCCAGCGGCGCGTTCGTCGATTTCTTATCGATAACGCCCGTCATTTTTATCACCGCCCCGAGCATGGCCGTGTTGACGATGGGCACTCCCAGTACCTCGCGGGCTATTTTCGTGGCGTTGACGACAGCCACAGGGTATTGTATCTTGAACTCAGATTTAATTTCTTTGACGGTTTTCCTCGTGTTAACGATGACCCAGCCGCCCTCTTTGAGACCGGACGTCACGTTGATTTTCCCCAGCAGGCTGGGGTCGAGGACGACGACATAATCCGGCGCGGTGATGTCCACCCTGATTCTCACCGGCTCGCGACTGTCGATGCGGTTAAAAGCCTGCACCGGCGCGCCGCGCCTCTCCGGCCCGAAGCTCGGGAAAGCCTGCGCGTACTTGCCTTCGCCGATGGCCGCCTGCGCCAGCAGCTCCGCGGTCGTTACCGCCCCCTGCCCGCCCCGCCCGTGCCACCTGATTTCCACCAGAGTTTTGTCTTTCGTCATAACGACTCCATACTACAGAAAACGCCCCTGGAGCGACTCGAACGCTCGCAACCGGCTCCGGAGGCCAGTGCTCTATCCACCTGAGCTACAGGGGCTGATTACACTTACGATAATACTATAAATTGTTAACTTTTCGCAACTGGACTGACGATATAAAGATTCTATGTGCTTA
>CAYXOZ010000148.1:0-4282 GCA_964467135.1 uncultured Dehalococcoidaceae bacterium | reverse complement strand
ATCTGCGCCCGCGCCATGTCCGAAGCGAAGCGTATCGCCGCCACCCATGTTATCGTCGATACCGCCGGTCGACTTCACATCGACGAAGAGCTGATGGCGGAGCTCGAAAAAATAAAGAAGGTAATAAAGCCCGTCGAGGTGCTGCTGGTGGTGGACGCCATGACCGGACAGGACGCCGTGCGCGTCGCCGAGGAGTTCAATGCTAAAGTCAGCCTGACCGGACTTATCATGACCAAGATGGACGGCGATGCCCGCGGCGGCGCTGCGCTTTCTATCCGCTGGGTGAGCGGGGTGCCCATCAAATTCATGGGTATCGGTGAGAAGCTCGATGCCTTCGAGCCGTTCTACCCGGACCGGCTGGCCTCGCGCATCCTGGGCATGGGCGATGTCCTCACCTTTATCGAAAAAGCGGAAAAGACCCTCGACGAAAAGAAAGTCCAGGAGCTCCAGAAAAAAGTAAAGTCGGCCACATTTAATTTAGAGGACTTCCTCGACCAGCTTAAGTCCATCCGGAAAATGGGGCCCATCGCCCAGCTTGCGGAGATGCTGCCCGGCATATCCCGACTCGCCAGCAAACTGCCCGATGGCGCCCAGGAAGCCCAACTCAAGAAGGTGGAGTCCATCATCCTCTCCATGACCCCCCAGGAAAGGCAGAACCCTAGTATCATCGGGGGGAGCCGCCGCAAGCGCATCGCCCACGGCTCCGGCACCGCCACCCACGACGTCAACCAGCTTTTAAACCAGTTCGCCCAGATGCAAAAACTCATGAAGATGGGCGCCAGCGGCAAGCTGCCGAAAAACATGCTGGGGATGTTTAAGTGAAGCGGGGAAAAACCGGAGCGATCCCTTTTAAAAAGGAGATAAAGCATTCATGAAAGGCAAGAGGATATTCACTGACAAGGAACTCAAGGAGATGGGAACTCGGACGCTGGACCTTGTCCTGGAAGCTATTGACGCCGGGGAGAAGGAAAAAGCGAAGCAACTGGCCAACCGGATGTATCGCGAGTTCAACTACCTCCACGACGGGTATATGACCTGGGTTACCGGTTTGTTGTCCTTCATCTATAAGAACTACGGCCTAGATGTCCTGGAAAAGGCGGAGAGGGAAGCCCATACCATTGAGGCGAATTTCGTCTTCAAGCCCTCCAAGGAGACGGACTTCCGTGCCCGCGTCGAAGAAATGGTCGGTGGACTCCGGGGTCATCTTCAGCCGATTACCGTCGCCGAGGACGACGAAAAAGTCACCATCACCATGAAGCCGTGCGGCTCCGGGGAGAGGATAATCCGGATGGGCGGCTATAAGCCGGAAATCGGACTGCGAAGGGTGAAGGAACCCCATCGCATTACCTATGGCATGAAGGATTTCCCCATTTACTGCGTACACTGTCCGGTGATGGAGATGCTTGATATCGAAAGGAACGGGGACTTCGGGTCCGTCAAGATTGTATCCGACCCGATAGGGAAGGAGCACTGCCAGTTCGCCCTGTATAAAGACAACAGGGATATCCCGGCGGAGTCCTATAAACGTATCGGCAAACGAAAACCCATCATGGGGACGTCAAAAAGGTAGGGAGATTCGTTATTCGTTTTTCCTAATTTTTTTATCGGGTCCACGAACGATTTGTTCGTAGTATTCGTTTTTCATTATATGTTAAGTTAGCTTCAATTTCAGGGCATTCGTTTTTCAAGTTATGGCAAGTCAGCTTCAGGGTCCCGGTATTCGTTTTTTAAAGTACGGGGCAGCTTTCATTACCAGCGTATAGTCTGATTTTATACCTTCAGCCAGCGCCGGGCAATAGAATCGTGTCGTCTTTTACGAGGGGACTGTCCCCCCTGTCGGCATATCCGCCGACTTTTGTTTTTCGATATTCATCAGGTCACGGGAAAAGAAACCGGCTATCGTCAGAATGAATATCCCCGCTCCGCCTATAATATAAATCGGGCGTACGCCGATTGCATCAACTACGGGGCCGGTTATCGCTAATGATAGAGTCATCATCGCCCCCATCATAGCGTTCAATACGGAATAAGCCCTTCCCTGCATATCCTTTGGTACCGTCGTTTGTATTATTGCATGGAGAGGCGCCCAGGCCACAGCGTTGCCCAGCCCCTGGATAAACCAGATGGCAACCCCTGATACATAAGATGTCTCGGTCACAAAGCCGAAGGCTATCCTCACGATGCTTTGCAGGATGATACCGGCAAAACTTGTAACGATACGCCGTTTGAATCCGCCCCATGCCCCCATGATAAGGCCTCCGATAATAACGCCTGCCCCCATAGCGGTTTGTAACCAGCCGAGTTTTAATACATCACCGCCCAAATATTGTTTTACGAATAATGGTACGAGAGCATGGGTCGGAGCGCCGAAAAAATTTAAAAAGCCTATCAATACAAAAAGGAGCAACAGCCCCCGCCAGGAGAATATGTAACGGAAGCCCTGCACCATATCCCCGATGACGTTTGGTCTGGCGGTCAGGGTGGTGTGTGGCGGCTGGGGTATAGCTAGGGGTAGAAGACATCCTACCGCAATTATGGCGGTGATTACGTCTACGGCAACTACACCTTCCATGGGCAGCATTTCCATGAGAAAAGCGCCGGTTGCCGGGCTGGCGATGATGATTAACCCGCGCAGCATTTGATTAAACCCGTTGACTCTTGTCAGGTGTTCCTTCGGGACGATCATAGGAATCGATGCTTGAAACGCCGGGCTCTGGAAAGATAATGTGATAGACCTGCTGATGATTACGAGATATATGTGCCAGATTTGAAGAGTGTGCGTGATGAACAAAGTAATCAAAAATACTGTTAAGAGCATGGAAACAAGGTCGGAGAAAATCATGATATTTTTACGGTTCCACCGGTCAACCAGCGGCCCGATAAACAGTCCCAGGACGACACCCGGGATTAATGCGGCTATTGTCGAGGTAGCCAGTATCGTGGCGGAACCTGTCTCTCTGGTGAGATACCATATCAATGCAAAGTCCACCACGGAGCTGCCGAACATAGAAGTCGCCTGACTGGCCCATAACACAAAGAACTTTTTCAAGCAGTGTACCTCTGTTCAGGTTACTTTTTAACTATCGGGCGGTTTTTCATAGTCCCGTTGCGAGCGGCTGAGTAGTCCCAGCGGCATCGTTAACAACAGCACCGTACCGGCGATAAAATATATGAGTGGCACGCCGAAGGCGTCCGCCACCGGCCCCGCCACCGCCAGCCCCAGCGGCACCATCGCCGAATTTATCGAGCTCATCGTGGAAAATACGCGTCCCTGCATGTCTTTAGCTACTACGGAGTTCAATATCGCCGAAAGGGGCGCGCTCGCAAACGCAACCCCGACCCCGAGCAAGAAATTACAGACCATGACAAAAGGGAACAGCTTTATGGTGGTGAACCCCAGGCATATCAGTAAAATTCCCTGTGTCGTCGAGCCTGAAGCGGAAGTCAGTATCCGCTTTTTAAATCCGCCCCACGTCCCCAGGACGAGCCCCCCGAAAATCATCCCCACGCCGAACACCATGTTCAGCCAGCCTAGTTTCAATACATCGCCGCCCAGATGCTTGTAGACCAGCACGGGGAACAGGTTATAAGCCGGTGTGGCGAAAAAGCAGTAGATGCTCGTCATCAGCACCATTATTCTTATCCCGAAGGTCGACCAGATATAGTGGAAGCTCTGCATCATATCGCCGATGATGTTGATTTTTACCGAGAGGGTAGTACGCGCCGGCTGTGGTATCTTGATGAAAAGCAGACAGACTACCGCAATTATAGCCGTAACGATATCCACGGCCAGCACTTCCTGCATCGGCAGCGCCTCCATCAGGAACGCCCCCGCCGGCGGCGCGGCGATGTTGATGATGCCGTTTAGTGTCTGCGTCATCCCGGTGGCCCGTGTAAGATGTTTTTCCGGCACGATCATCGCAATGGAAGCTCCCAGGGCCGGCCACTGGAACGTCTGCCCGACGGCCCTGCCTACCATGGCCACATAAATGTGCCAGATTTCGATGTCCCCGGTAAAGAAAAGTATCACCAGCACCACCGTCATCAGAGTGATAGAAAGGTCGGAGAAAATCATTATTTTCCTCCGGTCCCAGCGGTCGACTAGCGGCCCGATGAACGGCCCCAGGACGATTGCCGGTATCAGCGCTACCAGTAGTGCGGTGGCGAGCACCGTAGCCGAGCCGGTTTCTCTGGTCAGGTACCAGGCCAGGGCAAACTCCACCACGGCGCTGCCGACCAGCGAAAACGCCTGGCTGGTCCATAAAACAAAGAACTTTTTCAC
>CAYXOZ010000147.1:0-4319 GCA_964467135.1 uncultured Dehalococcoidaceae bacterium | reverse complement strand
GTCGGCATTCCGGACTACCGTTTACCTCCTGAAGTTCTCGAAGGCGAAATCGATATCATCCGGGAGGCCGGGGTGGAGATAAAGCTGAATACGAGGGTCGAGTCCATCGACGACCTTTTCCAACAGGGCTATGAAGCAGTGTTCCTGGCGACGGGGGCGCACCGCGGCCAGAGCCTGGGGGTCGAGGGGGACAAACTGCCCGGCGTTTATGACGGCGCCTCGTTCCTGAGGGACGTTAACCTGGGTAAAAAGATAGATGTAGGAAAACGGGTGGCGGTCATCGGCGGGGGCAACGTGGCGCTGGACAGCGCGCGGGTCGCCCGGCGGCTGGGGGCGGAGGAGGTACGGATTATCTATCGCCGCACCGCCAACGAAATGCCGGCGAGTCGCGAGGAAGTGGAGGCGGCGCTGGAAGAGAACATACAGATAGACTATCTCCGGGGGCACCTCAACATCTGTCAGAAGAACAAGCGCCTGAGCCTGACCTGCTGCTGCATGGAGCTCGGGGAGCCGGACGCGAGCGGGCGCCGCCGGCCGGTGCCGATAAAGGGCAGCGAGTTCGACATCGAATACGACACGATTATCGGCGCCATCGGGCAGGTGCCGGAAATTCCCGCCGGTTTTAAGGTGAAGACCGGCCGGGGCAATACCATCCAGGCGGATATGACGACGATGGCGACAGGCCGGAAGGGCGTCTGGGCGGGCGGCGACGCCGTGACGGGGCCGGACTCGGTCATCCGGGCGATTGCCGCCGGAAGGACGGCCGCCAGCTCTATCGACAAGTATCTCGGCGGCAGCGGCAACATCGACGAAGAGTTGACCGCGGAGCGGAAAATCGGCACCTGCGCGGGCATTACCGCCGGTGATTTCAAGGAACAGTCGCGGGTGAAAATGCCTTCCCTGCCCACCGAAAAGGTGATTGATAACTTTACCGAGGTTGAGACCGGCCTGCCCGATGACGGCGCCGTCTTTGAAGGGCGGCGCTGCTTCCAATGCGGCTACCGGTCGCAGATACACCGGGCGCCGCGGCCGCCGGTCCCGGAAAAGAAAGCCATCGTACCGCAAAATACGGAACCGGTCGTTTAGCTCACGGCATGATGAGGGGATGGGGATGCCTTACGTTTAATCTGGTACGGGGACGCTGCTGAAGATGACCAACCGTTCCGGGCCGATAGTAAACAAAAACATCATCCTTATCATATCCACCACCACCGCTTTCATCCTGCCCTTCCTCGTCGCTTCCGTTAACGTAGCGCTGCCGACGATGGGGCGCGATTTCGAGATGGAGGCGGTGGTGATGAGCTGGGTGAGCACTTCGTATTTCCTGGCCATCGCCGTCTTCCAGGTGCCCTTCGGCAGGCTCTCCGATATTTTCGGGCGGCGGCGGCTTTTCCTGGTGGGGCTGCTGATATCCACGGGGGCTTCATTCCTCGGCGGATTCGCCACCTCCGTGCCGATGCTCATCATCAGTCGGGCGCTCCAGGGGGCCGGCGCCGGCATGTCCTTCAACAACAGCGTGGCCATTCTCACCTCGGTTTTTCCTCCGGAGGAGCGGGGCAAAGCGCTGGGCGTCAGCCAGTCGGGGACGTACCTGGGGCTATCGCTGGGGCCGCTGATCGGGGGGGTCATGACCGAGCATTTCGGCTGGCGGAGTCTCTTCCTGCTCAGCGGGTGCCTCGGGGTCGTCCTGATTATTCTGGTCTTCCAGGGGTTGAAAGCAGAATGGCGGGAAGCCCACGGCGAACGGTTCGACGTCACCGGTACGATAGCCTACGTCATCGCCATCGCTTTGTTCATGTACGGATTTTCCAGCCTGCCGGGCTCTCTCGCTATTATCCTCTTTGTCGTCGGCGTCCTGGGCCTGGCATTCTTCGTGTGGTGGGAAGGCAGGGTAAGCAGCCCGGTGCTCGACCTCAGCCTTTTCCGGCGGAACCGGGTCTTCGTGCTCTCCAACCTGGCGGCGCTGATAACCTACATCTCGACTTTCGCGGTGAACTTCCTCCTGAGCCTTTACCTGCAATATATCAAGGATTTTTCCGCGCAGATGGCCGGGTTGATACTGGTGGCAGGCTCGGTGCTGATGACGGTTTTTACACTGCTCTCCGGCTTCATTTCACAGAAGATACAGCCCAGACTGGTGGCCACCCTGGGCATGGCCCTCAACTGCGGCGCGCTGGCGATGCTGATTTTCCTGGATAACGGGACTTCCCTGTGGTATGTCGTCCTGGCATTGGCGGTCTACGGCACCGGCATCGGGCTATTCGTCTCCCCCAATACCAACACCATAATGGGGTCGGTAGAACACCGGTTATTGGGGGTGGCTTCCGGCACGCTGGGGACGATGCGCACCGCCGGCATGATGCTGAGCATGGGCATCACGATGATTTTGTTCTCGCTATATATCGGCGACGCGGAAATAACGCCCGCGTATTACCCGCAGTTCCTGACGAGCGTCAGGGTGGGCTTTATCATCTTTACAGTTCTAGGAATAGGAGGGCTGGTGGCCCAACTGGTAGCCAGAAGTACCAGGAAAGATGGGGCATAAGGGACGGAAGAAGGTAAAAATTCCCTGTTCCGTTCGTATTTTTTGCCACGATACATGTTAAAATAGCACAGATACTCCATGCCTCAGGAGAGAAAATGGAAGGTCTGGGCGTCGGGATTGACCTGCTCATCGTGCTGGCGGTGGCAATCGCCGGCGGGATGCTGGCGCGCTTCCTGCGGCTCCCCATCATCCTGGGCTACCTGGCGGGGGGCATCGCGGTGGGGCCCCACGGGCTCCGCTTCGTCCATGATACCGCGAGCATATCGTCCCTGGCGGAAATCGGCGTGGTGCTGCTGCTTTTTGCCATCGGGCTGGAGTTTTCCCTAAAAGAGCTTTTAAAGCTGGGCAGGGTCGCCATCATCGGGGGCATCGCCCAGATAGTCTTTACCTCGCTGGCGGGCTTCGGACTCGGCCAGGGGGTGGAGCTGAGCCTGACCGGCTCGATATTTTTCGGGTTTATCATCGCCATGAGCAGCACCATGGTGGTGTTAAAGCTCCTCATGGACAGGGGCGAACTGGATACCACGCACGGGCGCATCATGCTGGGCATACTGCTGGTGCAGGACCTGAGCGTGGTGCCGGTAATGGTGGTCATGCCGGCGGTGAGCGGAGGCGCGGACGGACTGTGGGCGGCGCTGGGACTGGCCATCCTTAAAGCGATAGGGTTCATCGCGGTGATGCTGGCGCTGGGCTACTGGGGGATGCCCTGGTTCATGAAGAGGGTGGCGGGGCAGCGCACGCGCGAGCTTTTCCTGCTGACGGTGGTCGTGGTGTGCCTGGCGGCGGCTTTCGGGACGTACTACGTGGGGCTTTCAGCGGCTTTCGGGGCTTTTGCCGCCGGTCTTTTAATCAGCCAGTCCGGCTTCGCAAGGCAGGCTTTCGCCGATATCCTGCCGCTGCGGGACACCTTCGGGGCGCTGTTTTTCGTCTCGCTGGGCATGCTGGCCGACCTCCAGTTTATCCGGGATAACTGGGAGACAGTGGGGATTACCGTCCTGGTGATAATGGCGGTGAAATTCCTCGTCACCTCGGTGATAACGCGTGCCTTTGGTTACGGTCACAAGACGGTATTAATGGTCAGCACGGGGCTGATACAGATAGGGGAGTTCAGCTTTATCCTGGCGCTGATGGGGTTTGAGGAAGGGATATTTCCCGAGCGTCTGTATAACCTGACCATCGCCGCGGCGATTATTACCATGCTGCTGACGCCCTTTATCATGGGCTTCAACTCTTTCCTTTACAAGTGGCTGAGCCAGCGGAGGTGGTTCGCGCGGCAGCTAACGAGTAGAGTCGACCCGGGTGAGGTTGTGCAAAAGCTGGACTTATCGCGGCACGCGGTCATCTGCGGCTACGGCGACGTGGGCCGGCGTATCGCGGAGGTGCTGGAGAGACAGAAGTTCACCTACCTGGTCATCGACCTCGACCCCAACGTGGTGGCGGGTCTACGCAGCCGGGGCATCCCGGTGATTTACGGGGACGCCAGCAACCCGGAGATTCTCGCCCACGCGGGGCTGGAAAAAGCGCGGGTCCTGCTCTGCACCATCCCGGACTACGTGGCCGAGGAGCTGACGGCCCGCAACGCCCTGAAAATCAATCCGAAGCTGGACATCGTGGCGAGGGTACACCGCGACCGGGACGTCGAGCTGCTCAAGGGACTGGGCGTGACGGAGATAGTGCTGCCGTTCTTCGAGGGGAGCCTGGAGATGATACGGCACACGCTGCACCGCTTCGGGATGAGCGGCACGGATATACAATATATACTTAATAACCTGAG
>CAYXOZ010000146.1:2734-4388 GCA_964467135.1 uncultured Dehalococcoidaceae bacterium | reverse complement strand
AAGGCTTCGTAATTGGGCTTTCTCACCAGGTATTTTTCGTAATCGATTTTTGGCACAGTATCATCCTCCCGATAAAAAATGCGGTTACGCGCTAATAATAAACACGGGGAAGACAGGTGTCAATCGGAGCGCGCGGTAAAAACGCCTAGACGTGCTGAAGCATCTGGTAAGCCTTGCCCTCGGTGGTGATGGCCGGGGCGATGACCATCTCGGCGTTGTGGAACTCCCGGATATTGGCTGCCCCGCAGAAGCCCATCGCCGTGCGTAAAGCCCCCACCAGATTTTCTGTGCCGTGCGTCAGCGAGGTCGGCCCGAAGAGTAGCTTTTCTAATGTGGTGCTCGTCCCCACCTTTATCCTGGTGCCCCGGGGTAAAGCGGGGTGGGGATGGGACATCCCCCAGTGATAGCCTCGCCCGGGTGCTTCCTTGACCCTGGCGATGTTCGAGCCGAGCATCACGGCATCCGCGCCGGCGGCGAAAGCTTTACAGACATCGCCGCCCTTGCTGAAACCGCCGTCGGTGATTATCGGCACGTACTTGCCGGACTCCCTTTGATATTCATCCCGCGCCGCCGCGCAGTCGATAGTCGCGGTAATCTGGGGAACGCCGAGTCCGAGCACCTCACGGGAGGTACAGGCGGCGCCGGGACCGACGCCCACCAGCACCCCGGCGATGCCGGTACGCATCAGCTCGAGGCAGGCGTTGAAGCTCACGCAGTTGCCCACGACGATGGGGATTTTTATCTGGTCGCACAGCTCGGAGAAGATGAGGCCGCGATAGCTCTTAGAGACATGGCGGGCGCTGGTGACGGTGGACTGCACTACCAGGATATCGCCGCCGGCCTCCACCACGATGGGTGCCAGGCGCTTGGTATTGGCGGGGATTAAAGAGATGGCGCAGACTGCCCCCGCTTTCTTGATGGCTTTCACCCGGTCGCCGACGAGCTTCTCTTTTATCGGCTCTTTGTAGACTTTTTGCAGCAGCGCGGTGACCTCGGCGTCGGGGGCTTTGGCGATTTTTTCCAGGACCTCATCGGCGTTTTCATAGCGGGCCTGGATGCCGTCCAGGTTCAGCACGCCCAGCCCGCCCAGCTTATTGATGAGGACGGCCAGGTTGACATCGACGACGGAGTCCATCGCGGAGGTAACGACAGGAACGGAAAAAGTGAAATCGCCAATCTGGAAATCGGTGGAGGTCTGTTCGGGGTTGATGGTGACGTCCCCGGGCACGATGGCCACTTCGTCGAACCCGTAAGCACGCCGGAGCTGTTTGAACTTCGGAGAGGCCTTAGCGCTGCACATATATGTTTCTCCTGACTTGAAATATATGTGCTCTTAATAATACCATAAAAGAAAAAAATAATGCAAGAAATTTCTAAAGATTTTTTCCGGCGTTTTTTAGCCCTGTAATTTGACAATTAACGTGACAACTTATATAATTCGTTCGCCTGAGAGGGTAGGCAAATGCTGATATTTTTTTTGATATTAGCTCTGGTCTTTCTGGTCTCCGGTAGCATCGGGCTTTTTTATACCAATGCCAACCTCGCGGCGGGGACGACCCTGTGGGTATTCGGTAATATCACCTTCGGCACATTTGCCTTCTTCGGTCTGGCCATCATCGTTTTCATGGCTATTTTCAACGCCGAGTTCGACTAA
>CAYXOZ010000146.1:0-2634 GCA_964467135.1 uncultured Dehalococcoidaceae bacterium | reverse complement strand
CTTCGGTCTGGCCATCATCGTTTTCATGGCTATTTTCAACGCCGAGTTCGACTAACCTCGTCCATAATTAAGGACTCATCTCCTTAATCACTTCTTGGATGGTCCGGTATATTTTCAATTCCAAAGCTAGACAGTCGAAGTCATAAAGCCCTATAATAAATAATATAAATGCCTAGTCTCTACATTGTGGCCACCCCGATTGGTAATCTCGAGGATATCACGCTGCGGGCGCTCCGCGTTTTGCGCGAGGTCAAGCTCATCGCCGCCGAGGATACGCGCAAGACGAGGCGCCTGCTCACGCGTTACGATATCAGGACACCCGTGACCAGCTACTACGAACACAACAAGCTGACCAAGCTTGACTATATCCTGGAAAGACTTAAGGAGTCGGACGTGGCGCTCGTCTCCGAGGCGGGCATGCCCGGCATTAGCGACCCCGGCTACGAGCTGATTGTCGCCGCCGCCGGGCAAAATATACCCGTTGTTCCCATTCCGGGGCCTTCGGCGGTCACGACGGCGCTGGCGGTATCGGGACTGCCCACCGACAGGTTTAGTTACATAGGTTTTTTGCCCGGCCGGTCCGCCGGGCGGCGTCGGCTGCTGGAATCGATATCAGGTGAACCGGGCACGATTATCGCCCTGGAGGCGCCGCACCGGCTGACCGCCGCTTTGCAGGATATCCTCGATACCCTCGGCGATAGGCGAATAGCGATTGGGCGGGAGCTGACCAAGCTCCACGAGGAAGTCTTCCGCGGCACGGTCAGCGGGGCTATCGCGCATTTCGTCCGGCCAAGGGGGGAGTTCACCCTGGTGATTGAAGGCAAGCCGGCAGGGGAGAAGCCGTCATTGTCGGCGGAAATAGAGAAACATTTACGCCAGATGTACCTCGAAGGAGCCAAAGCTAAAGCAGCGGTAGCCGCCGTGGCCGCAGAGACGGGACTACCCAGGAAAGAGCTGTACCAGGCCTGGCTCAGGCTGCGGGATAATAAAAAAATCCGTATTAAAACAGGATAAGGAGCGGAAAGATGCGTCGTGGTTGTATATCTTTAGGCGAAATAAAGTGCGATTCGTGCAAAAATCCTATCCCCTACCCCGCCCGCTACCTCGCCGTCAATGAAAAGGGCGGCGTCGAGGACGAAGAAGGCGACACTAAACGCTACTGCATCGAGTGCTGCCTGAAAAAGGGCTACGCCCACTATAAAGAAGAGAAAGGCGAGAGGATTCTGACCTTCTTCTAAAATATGACCGAAAGAATTTTCATCGGGGTGGCGTGGCCTTACGCGGACGGTTCGCTCCAGCTGGGCAACCTGGCTGGGGCAGACCTGCCGGCGGACATCTTCGCACGCTACCACCGCCTCCAGGGGAACGAGGTTCTGATGGTGTCCGGCTCGGACCAGCACGGCACGCCCATTACTCTCAAAGCCGAGAAAGAAGGCAAAACTCCCCGGGAGATAATAGAATTCTACCAGCGGGAGTTCCTCGACTCCTGGCGGAAAATAGGCATCTCTTTCGACCTTTTTACCGGCACCAGCACCGACAACCACGCTGAAGTGGTGCAGGAAATTTTTCTGAAACTCCTCGAAAAGGGCTACCTCTACCGGGACACCGTTTCCCAGCTCTATTGTCCTAACTGCAAACGCTTCCTGCCGGACCGTTACGTCGAAGGCACCTGCCCGTTCTGCAAAGAGCCCGGCGCCCGGGGCGACCAGTGCGACGCTTGCAGCAAACCGCTAAACGCCACGGAACTCATTGGCGCCTATTGCCGGATATGCCGGACCCAACCAGTCTCCAAAAAGTCGGAACACTTTTTCCTGAAGTTGACCGCCTTCCAGGAGAGGCTGGAAAAGTGGGCGGAAGAAAAGAAAGCCATCTGGCGGCCCAACGTTTACGGCTTCACCCAGCGCTATCTGAAGGAAGGGCTCAGGGACAGGGCGATAACCCGCGATATAGAATGGGGAATCCCGGTACCGGTGGCGGGATTTGAGAACAAGCGCATCTACGTGTGGTTTGAAGCGGTCATCGGCTATCTTTCAGCATCGAAGCAGTGGGCCAAGGAAATCGCCGGAGACAAGGAAAAATGGCGCGATTTCTGGGATGAAGAGAAAGGGGCGAAAAGTTACTATTTCCTGGGCAAGGATAACATCCCCTTCCACACCATTATCTGGCCGGCCATGCTCCTGGGCTACGGCGGTCTCAACCTGCCCACCGACGTGCCCGCCAACGAGTTCCTGACTATAGAAGGGAAAAAGATATCCAAGAGCCGGAACTGGGCGGTGTGGCTGCCGGACTATCTTTCCAGGTACGACCCCGACCCCCTGCGCTACATATTATCTATTAACATGTGCGAGACCAGCGATACCGATTTTTCCTGGCGGGAATACGTGCGCCGTAATAACGACGAGCTGGTGGCCGCCTGGGGCAATCTGGTCAACCGGGTGCTGACCTTTACCTACAGAAATTTCGACGGGAAAGTGCCGGAGCATAATGGCCCGGATGAAGCCAGCCGGCAGCTTCTAAACGAGGCTGAAAACACTATAAAAACGGTCGGCGCACATCTCGGTAAATGCGAATTCAAGGAGGCGATTAAAAACGCCATGGCGCTGGCCCACGCGGCCAACCGCTACCTCGACGATA
>CAYXOZ010000145.1:0-4395 GCA_964467135.1 uncultured Dehalococcoidaceae bacterium | reverse complement strand
GAGCAGAGGTCGATGCATATCTTGCAGCCGGCGCAGTGCTCCTCGTCGACGACCGCCGTGGCGGACTCTATTTCCACGTTGCCTTTGCTTATCATGGAAAGAACTCTGGCGGCGGCGGCCGAGGCCTGGGCGACCGTGTCCGGGATGTCCTTGGGACTCTGGCAGCAGCCGGCCACGAAAACGCCCTCGGTGGTCGTGGCTACAGGGTCGAGCTTGGGGTGCTTTTCCAGGAAGAACCCGTCCGCTTTCCGACTCAGCGAGAACGTCCTGGCTACTTCTCCGGCGTCGGCGCGGGGTTCCAGGGCGGTGCTTAGGACGACCATGTCCACGGGGAGGCGCCGCTTCTTACGCACCAGCGTGTCCTCGACGATGACGATTAATTTACCCTTTTCCTCGGGCTTTTCCGCCATGTTGGTGATTTCGCCGGCTTTGCCGCGTACAAAATTCACTCCCTCTTCCTGTAATCTCTCGTAAAACTCTTCGTAGCCGGAGCCGGCGCAGCGCATGTCGATGTAGAGCTGATAGACGGTCGCCTCCGGCACCTTCTCCCGGAGTAAATGAGAAAACTTAAGCGAATACATGCAGCACACCCGCGAGCAGTATTTATGGTAGTTGGTGTCCCGACTCCCGATGCAGTGCAGGATGGCGACGCTTTTGGGCGGCGTGCCGTCCTTAAGGACTATCTTGCCGTCGGTCGGCCCGGAGGCATTGCTCATCCTCTCGAACTGTATGCCGGTGATGACGTTGTCATACTGCCCGTAGCCTAGCTGTACCATTACCGACGGGTCGAAGGAGTCGAACCCGGTGGTGACGATGATGTTGCCGCAGTCCACTTCGATTATCTTCTCTTTTTGCTCGAAGTCTATCGCTCCCGCTTCGCAGAACTTCTTGCAGGCGCCGCACTTGCCCTTGAGCAGGAAGGTGCAGCGCGCCGCGTCGATGACCGGCACGTTGGGCACGGCCTGGGGGAACGGCGTATAAATGACCTTGCGCTTGCCCAGGCCGCAGTCGAACTCGTTATCGGCTTTCATGGGGCACTTGTCCTGGCAGGTGCCGCAGCCGGTGCATTTCGTGATGTCCACGTAGCGCGGCTTCTGCCTTATCTTTACTTTAAAATTGCCGACGTAGCCGGAGACCTCCGCCACTTCGCTGTAAGTCATCAGCGCGATGTTTTCGTGTGACCTCACCGAGGCCATCTTTGGGGTCAATATTCAGGCGCTACAGTCGAGGGTGGGAAACGTCTTGTCCAGCCTGGCCATGTTCCCCCCGATGGACGGCTCCCTCTCTACCAGGTAGACCTGGTGGCCGGAGTCGGCTATCTCCAACGCTGCCTGTATGCCGGCGATGCCCGCGCCGACTATCACCGTGCAGGGGTTAACGGCGACTTTCTTTGTTTCGAGCGGCTGGTGGAGGAAGACCCGCCTCACCGCGGCGCTGACCAGGGCTTTAGCTTTCCCGGTGGCGGCTTCTTTGTCCGTGTGCACCCAGGCGCACTGTTCGCGGATATTGGCCATCTCGAAGAGGTACGGGTTCAATCCGGCCGCCGCTAAAGTCCGCCGGAAAGTGGGCTCGTGCAGGCGCGGCGAGCAGGAAGCCACCACGATGCGGTTGAGTCCCTGCTCCCGGATATCGTTCTTTATCAGGTCCTGTCCCGGGTCAGAGCACATGAACTTATAGTCGCGCGCTACCGCCACGGATGGTAGTCCCTTGGCGTAGGCGACCACTCCGGGAACGTCTACGGCGCCGGCGATATTGGCGCCGCAGTGGCAGACATAGACACCGATTTTCGGCTCCATTTTCCGCTCCTTAATTACAGTTTATCAAAACCATCTAGCTGACTTTTTCACGAGTGGTAATGTAGCTCATAGGGTTATAGATACGCTCCAGCACCTTCTCCGCCGAAACGATGCTTTTCTTGAGGCCGAGCTCGCTTTCGTCAATCCCGAAGGCGATGCCCATGAGCTGCGTAAAGAACAATACGGGCAGGTTATAACTGGTCTTGAACTTTTTATTGACCCGGCTCTGGTAGGCGTCTAGGTTCGTCTGGCACAGCGGGCAGACCGTCACCAGGCATTGCGCGCCGTTGCTCGCCGCCGATTCCAGTAGCTTGCGCGTGAGGTCGAGCGCGATAGCTTCCTCGGAAATTATCAAAGACCCCCCGCAGCAGTGGGTCTTCAGCGGGAAAGGCGTTGGCTCGCCGCCCAGCGCGGCCACCAGCCTATCCAGGGATTTTGGATTTTCCGTGTGGTCGAACCCGAACCCGGGGCGCACCACCTGGCAGCCGTAGTACGGTGCTACCTTCAGCCCGGTCAGCGGCTTTTTTACTTTAGCCTTGATGGCGTCGTAGCCGATATCGTTGGTCATAACATCGAGGGTGTGCCTGACCTTGAGCGTATTGTTGTATTTAAGTTCGCCGGCCGCCAGGGCCTGGTCGACCTTTTCTCTGAGTGAGGGATATTCTTTCAAATAGGCGCTGGTCCGGTTGAAAATTACGTAGCAGGCGCTGCATGGCGTCACCATGTCCCGCCCTATTTTCTCCCCCAGGGCGAGGTCGCGCGCCGCCAGGCAAAATGCCCCGAGCTCGTCCACCGACCCTGATGGCGTCGAGCCGCAGCAGTTCCAGTCGGGCAGTTCCTCCAGTTCTATGTCCAGTACCTTGGCGACCGCCCTTATCGACCAGTCGTAAGCCCGGGCGCCGCCTTCCGACGAACAGGAACAGCCGGGGAAATACGTATAAGTTTTCACTCGGCACCTCCCAGGGATTCCGCTTTATCGATGATGGCTTTGAGCTGGCTGCTACCCGCCGGCGTCATCTTCCTCGATTTGATGGAGAGTCGTCCCCGTTTGAGCAGGTTGAAAGCGACCGGTATCATGCGCCAGGCGCGCAGGGGGTTGGTCACCAGGTAGAACCGGGTCATAAACAACAGTTCCGGTAGATTGCCCAGCGAGCAGTAGTGGTTGAAAAGCCGGTACATCGTCGGGGTAAGCGTCTTGGTGTGTACCAGCCCTTCTTTGATGGAAAGCGACTCGAAGGCGTGCATCAGGCCGGTCTGCTTGATGCCCCGCGGGCAGCGCACCGTGCACATGTAGCAGGAGAGACAGTACCACATGGCATTGGAGGAGAGGACCTCTTTTTTCATGCCGGCCCGCGCCATCGCGATGAGCTCCGAAGGCGTATGCTCCATAGCATCGGCGTTGGGGCAGGACGCGGTGCAGGTGCCGCACTGGATACAGAGTCGTATGCCCTCGCCGCCGGGCAGGGCGCAGATTTCATCGATGAATGTCTTCTCTTTTGTTTCCGTGGTCATGCTGCCTCCTTTTCAAGAGGTTTTATAGATAATTATCTATATCCGCCCCAACGAATCTTAACACCGGCATACGTAGGGCAACGTCCGCATTGATGCTTATTTGCGACCGGCGGTACTAGGCATAACTACCTATCACCACCCATATCATAACAGGTATTTATACCAAGTAAAAGTGTCTTCGACGGGCGAAGCTCCTCTTTATCAAGCTGGACTCACCCCCTTGATCCCCCTCTCAAACAGATTTATCTTTTTAAGCTCAATTTTTATTTTGTTTGAAAGGGGGAGAGAGTTTGAGAGGGGGCTTCGCCCCCTCTCTCTTGAACTCCCCTCTCCAGCAAGAATAAACAACGCTTTTAAACTATGTCCCATGCTGGAGAGGGGATTAAGGGGTGAGGTAAAACGAATAGATTACTTTTCCTTATTTTTGATATATTCGTAGAGCCGGCCGACGTTCATGCGTATGACCATCTTTTTCCGTTCGTTGTCCGGCAGGTGCGCGAAGATTTTCGCGAAGGTGACCTTTTCCTGGGCTTCCGCCAGGCTCATGCCTTTGTCGATGACTTTCTGGACTTCATCCAGACAGTCCCGGATGATTTTAGCCATCCGCCGGAACGCGCTCTTGTCGGTGACCCCGCCGTGGCCCGGCACCACCTTATCGACGTCCAGCTTCTCGTATTCCTTTAGCGATTTCAGCCAGCGGTCGGGCAGGGCCTGGTGGAAGTATGGTACGTCCTCCACGACCACGTTGTCCGAGGTGAAGACCACTCTTTCCTCTGGTACGTAGACGGCGACCTGATATAGAGTGTGTCCCGGCAGGTTTATCAGCTTGAAGGTGCGCCCTCCGAGATAGATGGTTAGCCTCTCCGAAAACGTGATATCCGGGGGGCGGTAGTGGAAATCGTCGGGGATGGGCAGGCTGTCCGGGGCCATCATCTTGAGCATATTTTCGAAGTCTTTCACTTTGGAAGCCAGTATGGCTTCACGCGTGCCTTCGTGCGTGACCAACGTCCCCCCGAAATAGCCGTCGCCGGAGGTGTGGTCGCCGTGGGGTTCGGTGTTTATCACGTAGCGCACCGGCCCAAACTTG
>CAYXOZ010000144.1:0-4410 GCA_964467135.1 uncultured Dehalococcoidaceae bacterium | reverse complement strand
GGCTGCGGCACGCGGCAGGGCCCCATGGCGCAGTTCTTACAGCAGCTCCCGTCCGCCCCGATGGGACAGGGCTTGAGCTTTTCCGCGCGGTCGAAGACCGTGCTCACGCCTTCTTCGGCGGCCTTGGCCAACATCTCTAATGTCGCCTGGTCGATACTTTTGGCTTGTTTTTCTTCTGCCATTGCTTCCACCTCTCTTTTCTTATTTAGCGGTCAGGTCCGCTATCATTTCCCTGACAAGTTTAATCGCTTCAGGGTGTCTCATAATGATAACATCAGCCCCGGTCAGGAGCAGTATCATGGCGGACATTCCTTCGAGGAGGATGCCCCGCTTTTTCGGGTCGCCCATCCTGGGGTCGTCTTTAATTTTAGCCTCTTTGGTCTTCCAGACCTCTTTGGCGAGGTTACAGATGATGGGGAACTGGAGCTTGGCGTCCTGCTGGGTGAGGGCCGCCATGCGCATCCTTTCCATCACGGAGAAGCAGTATTCGATGCCGTAGCCGATGCTGCTGACGGTGGGGTCCATCGCCAGGTGAGTGTCCGGCACGCCGAGGTTGCCCAGCAGGATATTGAGCTGCTTGGCGAGGTTGATATCGATGGGAGTGGAGGCGACCACCGTGTGTTTATAACCGATGGCCGCGGCGCCGATTTTCTTATGGTCGGCTTCTTCTACCGGACCGAGAATCAGGCTCTTGTCCTGGCAGAGCTCGGCGACGGCCCTTAAGACCTCGGTGTCTTTATCGTGGTTGGCGGTGCCCCAGACGATTAACGGCACATCGATGGCGTCAGCGACCCTTTTAACGACTTTAGAGGCTTCGTCCGCCGGGCGGTTTTTACCGTTGGGGTCGGTGCTCAAGAGCTGGAGACAAATCATCTCCGCCCCGTAGTCCTTAATGCACTTCTGCGCCCAGAGCACGGGGTCGTTAGTGACGCCGGCGAAGGGTTCGAGGGCGGCTTCCGGCCATTCCTCGGGGGGCATATCGTAGACCTCCATAGCCACTTTGGGGAGATGAGGCATCTGGCCTTCGAAGAGATAGAACGGGTAAGCCGTTTCCCCGCCGATGGTGACCGCTTTGTCCCCTTTGCCGAGCTTTATCTCTTTAATTTTACCGCTGTAAGCTGTTCTGGGAATTTCGAAAGGCATTTTCCCTCCTTGGCTCAGGCCGGATTTTTCCTTTTTTCGCTGCCGAACCAGTCGCTGTTGTACCAGTAGCGCTCGCCGGATTTCAGGTATTTGAGCTTTTCATCCCGGCTTTCCAGCTTGCCGCGCCACCGACCGGCGTCTTCTCCCTTCGGCTCGCCTTTTTCATAGGTCTCGGCGAGGATGTCTACCTTCCCCCGGCCCGGGGCATCTTTTTTTACCGTTTTCTCCTCCATGGTTCCCCCTTTCCTTTTATTTAAGGCCGGCCGCAAGTTTAGCGGCCTCAATAACATTTTTCATCAGCATGATGTTGGTCATCGGGCCCGTGCCGCCGGGCACGGGCGTTATCATCCCAGCCACTTTGACCGCCTCGTCAAAATCAACATCACCCACCATCTTATCGGCGATAAAGTTGACGCCGAAGTCAATAACGATGGCCCCTGCCTTGATCCAGTCCCCTTTGATCATCTTTGCTTTGCCCACGGCGGCGCACAGTATATCCGCCGTCCGGCACATGCCGGGCAGGTCGTCGGTCTGGGAATGGCAAAGCGTGACGCTGGCGTTTTCCCGGAGCAGCAGGAACGCCATAGGCTTACCAACGATGTTGGAACGCCCTACCACGACAGCATGCTTGCCCGCCAATTTCACGCCCTGCCTTTTGAGGATTTCCATGCCACCCGATGGCGTGGCCGGCGCAAAGAACGGCCCGACCATGGGCGGCCGGCCGGCGGGCGCGACCTGCGCCAGACGCCCGGTATTGACAGGGTGCACGCCATCAACGTCCTTGGCGGGGGACAGCGCGTCCTTGACGGCGGCTTCATCTATTCCTTTGGGTAAAGGTTCCTGAATCATGATGCCGTGTATCGCGGCGTCTTTGTTCAATCTGGCGACGAGGGCCACGATTTCTCCCTGCGTGGCATTCCCGGGCAAGGCATGGAGCTGGAAGCCCAATCCACGTCCGGCGAAAGCCTTTTCCAGGGCATTGCCGTAGCTGACAGAAGCCGGGTCGTCACCCGCCCGCACGACAGCGGCGGTCGGTTTATAGCCATATTTCTTGACGAAGTCAGATATTTCTGTCTCTACTTCCGCCCGCATTGATTTAGCCAGCTCGCTACCATTTAATATCGTCGCGGTCATGTAATGCCTCCAGATTTTTAAATTACAGTTTACTCACCACGAGATTATAGATTTCATCACGGAGTTCAGGTTTGCCCTGAAGCAAGGCATTTAGTCTTTTGCGGCTTTCACTAACAAAGCGCTCGTCTTTAATAAAGCCGAGATTGATAAGGACATTAAGGGCCGCGCCGCGCAGGCCGGCTTCGGCCATCAATATCCCGACGCCTACATCGCTCACGGCGTTGGTGTTGCCCTTTTCCGCCGCCGACGGGCATAAAGCCATCACCGCCACGCAGGCTTCCGCGACGCGCATCGGCACCTCGGTGGCGGCTTTAAGGGCTTTATCCATGGCCTTTGTCCGCACGGCTTTCTGCTCGTCCGTATCGCGGGGCATCTTCATCGTCTGCGAAAGCCGGGTGTAGGCCGCAACGTCTTCTTCGAGCAGGTCGGTAAGCTTTTTCCGTAAATCCTCCGACTTTTTCAGTATGGCTGATATATCGTCCTGGACGGCGGCGTATTTCGGCTTGCCCAGGGTCAGATTACACACCATGCTGATCAAACCTGCGCCAAGGGCGCCGGAAAGCGCCGCGACGCTGCCGCCGCCGGGAGCCGGCGCCGAGCTGGCCAGTTCATCCAGGAAAGTCTTGGTAGGCTTGTCAGTCAATTTTTCAATCATGTCATTCCCCTTTACATCTCGGTGGCGTCTTCGGCTTCCTCAGGGAGGACAATCGAGACGGACTGGTTGAAGTCTTTTATCGTCACCTCCAGGTCGATTTTCATGGTCATTTTGTCGAACTCAGTATCTTCCACACCGACCTGGGCGGGACTGAGCTCCGTGAGCATGCTGACATCCATTTTCTTCATCAGTTTGCCGTCTTTGGTGATCCAAACGGTATAAGCGAGCTCCTTAAATATATCCTGTAAATTAGCAATCTCGTTAAAGTCGAACGCCCCCTGCGTCATTTGCTGACCCTGGAGCCAGTCTTTCATGCTGGCGATGTCCGGGACCATTTTCAGGACGTAGCACTCGGAGCCATCGACCGTCTCATACCTAAGGAACTTGATGTCCGTGGCCGTTTCGAGGGGCGTGACCTGCTGCGCGACAATGTCCAGATTGTAGGCTTCTTTCAGCTCCTCGGTCAGCGGCGTCTTAACCCATTGTTCGCCCAGGTCCTCTAAATCCATTTTCATGTAAAGGGTATCTTCTATCATGTACATTTCCGCGGAGAAATCCCGCGGCATATCCTCGGGCTGTTCCTCCAGGGCGATTTCATCCAGGTGCATCTGGAAGGCCGTCTTTAATTTTTTGGCGGCTATATCAGCGGCGCCGCTACTCTGCATCGAAGTGCTTACCCTGCCCGGACTCGAGCCGCCGGTGGCTTCCAGCGCCATTTTCATTTCCATGACATACGTGTAGCTGTTAACGTTTTTCATGGCGAGGATGGAATCGCCCAGTATCCCGGGCAGGTCCAGCCCGTCTGAAGACTCCTGCCCCGCCTCTTTTTCCCCGCACCCGGCAAAAAGCAGGGGTGCCAGGATTATAGCCAGCAACAGCAGTACCGCTGTATTTTTTATCCACTTACCCAATTAATGCCTCCTATCACGGCTGGCTCATTACGCCAGTTTTACTCAGCAGCCCGTTCAGAAGTTTATTTACCGCCGCCACCGCCAGCGACGTATCCGGCAGGCCGTACAGCGGTCTCTGTTCCAGGTCGTATCTTTTCACTTCCCCGTCCGCCGGTATAACGGCCGCGGGGGCTATACCCAGCCTCTCCATCTCACGGCCCAGGAGCGGGTCGATTTCTCCGGGCACGAGGTTCAAAATGACCGACTCCCTTTTAACGACCAGCTTGAGCTCTTTTATCAGGTCGCGTATCCGCGCTACCGCCCTCAGGCCCTTGACCGAGTGGTCGGAGACGAGCAGCATCTCGTCAATGTTTTGCGTGGTACGGCGGCTCAGGTGCTCCATGCCGGCCTCGTTGTCCATAACGACGTAGCTGTAGTTTTTCGCCCACTCGTCGATAAGTTTCCGGATGACGACGTTCGGGTAGCAGTAACATTCCGGGCCCTCCCCCCGCCCCACCGTAATGAGGTCCAGACCCTTGCTTTCGGTAAGGGCCGTGTTAAGCTGGTATTCCAGGTAGGCTTCCTTGG
>CAYXOZ010000143.1:0-4435 GCA_964467135.1 uncultured Dehalococcoidaceae bacterium | reverse complement strand
CTTAACATATAACAAAAAACAAATATAGCTATAAACTAAAACAAATCAGCTTTAAAAATCAAAAAACAAAAAAACAAATCTTTATCTCGTCTTTTCTGTATTAAAGGAAGCACGTTTGTCTTCACCGTCCCTTCAAGTTATAATTATTCACAGATGCATTGGGTCTATTACTTCGGGCGGGTCATTATACGTATCATGGTCTTTCCCTTCGCCTGGTGGGAGGTGAAGGGGCGGGAAGACGTTCCGGAGCGGGGGCCTTTTATCGTCGTCTGCAACCACCTTCACATCACCGACCCGCCTATTGTGGCCGCCAGCTTTAGACTGAAAGCGGTCTTCATGGCTAAAGAAGAGCTCTGGCATAACGCCTGGTCACGCTTCTGGGTAGAGAACTTCGGCGCCTTTCCGGTGCGGCACGGCATTGATACGGAAGCTATCCGCCGGGCAGAAAACTGGCTGAAAAAGGGCGTTTCGGTAGTGATATTCCCGGAGGGTGGCAGGAGTAAAACGGGCAGGTTACAGTCAGCTTACGAGGGGGCTGCGCTGATTGCCCTGCGTACAGGCGTGCCCATCCTGCCGGTGAGCATCGCCGGGACGGACAAGTTCAGACATCTAATATGGTGCCTTTTTCACCGACCCCGCATTACGGTTACGTTCGGTAAACCTTTTCTTCCCAGGTCTAATGACGGTAAACTTATGAGAGAGCAACGCAGCGAGCTGATGAACGATATCATGAGTAGAATCGCCGCACTGCTTCCACCTGAATATCGGGGAGTCTATGACGTCGAAAAAACGGCCGGTCATTGAGAAAGCCGCCCGGACGGGCTTTTGCTTCGGGGTGAGACAGGCTATCACCCTCTTGGAAAAAGTCGCCCGCGAGCGTGGGGGCGTGGAGACGCTCGGGGCGGTGGTGCACAACCAGCAGGTGCTGCAAAAGCTTGCCGGGATAGGTGTACAAACCGTCAATAACATCGAAGATATCCGCGGTGATACTGTCGTAACGAGCTCCCATGGCATCAGCCCCGACTTAGAAGAAAAACTCCGCGCCCGCCATAACGAGGTCATCTCTACTACCTGCCACGATGTTCGGCGCGCCCAGGCCGCTGCCGAAAAGCTCGCCGAGTCCGGCTTCTTTGTCATCGTCTACGGGGACGCTGACCACCCCGAGGTCAAGGGCATCCTCGGCTGGACCAAAGGCAAAGGCCTGGCCACTACCGACGAAAAGGCAGTCGCGGCGTTAGAACCTTTACCGCGTAAGCTTGGCATACTATCGCAAACGACTCAGGTGCCCGCACATTTCGCGGAGTTCGTAAAAAAAATAATCGACCTCGCTCTCACGAAGAACTCCGAAATACATATCATTGATACCATCTGCCACGACCTGCGGGAAAGGCAAGCGGCCGCCCTCGAACTGGCACACCGTGCCGACCTGATGCTGGTGGTGGGGGGGCGTTCCAGCGCCAACACCAACCGCATCGCCGAGCTCTGCTTAAAAGTCACCGAGACGCACCTTATAGAGACCGCGGCCGATATCAAGTTGGAATGGCTCAAGGGTAAAAAACACATCGGCGTGACCTCCGGGGCCTCCACCGCCGAGGATACGGTCGATGAGGTCATGAAAAAGCTAGAGGCTCTAACATGAAGTACGATTTCGATACGGTGTGCGACCGCCGCGATACAGACTGCGCCAAGTGGGGGGCGGTCAAAGCTATCTTCGGGCGGGAGGACGTGATTCCCATGTGGGTGGCGGACATGGATTTCCCAACCGCGGCGCCCATCGTCGAGGCTTTAAAAAAGCGCGCCGCCCATCCATTCTACGGTTACACCATGCCTTCTCCGTCACTGACCGAAGCAGTGGTCGACCGTATGAAACGCCGGTTCGACTGGAAAATTCAACCGGAATGGGTGGTCTATACCCCCGGTATTATCCCCGCCCTGAATATTGCCGTTCGGGCACTAACCCACCCCGGCGACGAAATCATTTTACAGGAACCGGTCTACCATCCCTTTTTCGGGGTGGTGAAGGGCAGCGGCTGCCAGATAGTCCATAACAACCTGAAGCTGGCCCGCGGGCGCTATAGCATGGACTACGTTGACCTCGCCGCAAAGTTCCAGCCCCAGGACCGGCGGGCCGACCATAGCCGTGTTAAAGCTATTATTTTCTGCAATCCCCAGAACCCCATCGGGCGGGTGTGGAGTCGGGAGGAGCTAACAAAAATGGGAGAAATCGTCATAGGCAACGGCGCCATCATCATCTCCGACGAAATTCACTGCGAGCTGCTTTACAAGGGCTATCGCCATACCCCTTTTGCGTCGATTTCCGAAGAGTTCGCGCAGAACAGCATCGTCTGCATGGCGCCGAGCAAGACCTTCAATCTACCCGGGCTCGAGGCTTCTTCTATCGTCATTCCAGATAAAAAACTCCGTGACCGATTCAACGACATCAAGTCAGGCATGGTGCCCGGCCTGAATATCTTCGGGCTGGCCGCTATGGAAGCCGCCTACCGGCATGGCGACGAGTGGCTGGGGCAGCTATTAGACTATTTACAGGGTAACCTGGAGTTCACACTGAAATACTTTAAAGCGCGCATCCCGAAAATAAAGGCCATCAAGCCGCAGGGAACATATTTGCTCTGGCTGGACTGTCGCGGGCTCAGGCTCGAGGATGAAGAGCTGCAAGAATTCATGCGGGAACAGGCGAGGGTGGGTTTCGACGATGGCTTCATGTTCGGGGAGGGGGGTTCGGGGTTCCAGCGGATGAACATCGCCTGCCCGCGCTCGCTACTGCGGGAAGCTCTAGAGAGAATTGAGAAAGCCGTAAAAGCTCTGTAACGTTTAAGGCCCCTCTTTTTTGCTATAATGATAGTATGGAACAGATAAAAGTTTACGGAACAAAATGGTGCCCTGATTGTTATCGTGCCAAGCAGGTGTTCGGGCGACTTAACGTCCAGTATAACTGGATTGATATCGAGGACGACCAGGATGCACTGGCCTACGTGAAAAAGGTCAATAACGGCTTTCACAGCGTCCCGACCATCGTTTTCCCGGACGGGTCTATTCTGGTGGAACCCGGCAACAAAGAACTGGAAAAGAAGCTGGCCGGGGTAAAATGATGGTCTTTACCAGCCTAATTTTTCAAGCTTCTTTTTAATCTCCGGGATAGCCTTGCGGGCGGCTTCCTGACCATGCTTAATTAGTTCGGCGGCTTTATGGAAGTCCCCGGCGCCGATATTGGATAGGTCCGGCTCGATAATTACATCGGCTGCTTTCAGATTTCCCTGTGCCAGCGAGTAAGTCGTGATGTAGACGGACTGTATCATCACCTGAAAGATATTGGGGTCTTTGTGCGCCCTGGCACGCTTCTGCCCCGATTCCCCCATACGGACGGAGACGTCCGGATTGACGTTTACGGCAATAACGAAGTCCGCCCCCATACGACGAACGACATTCACCGGCACCGGGGTTGTGAGGCCGCCGTCGACGAGGTGCCTGCCTTCGCGCTTTACCACGGTAAAGATGCCGGGAATGGAGATGCTGGCACGCAGGGCCTCCAGCACGCGGCCGCTATCGATGACGATTTCTTCGCCGGTATTAATGTCCGTGGCGACGCAGGCGAAGGGTATGCGGAGAGCGGAGAACTCTATATCTCCGCCGAGAAAGCCGGACAGCAACCGGGTGATTTTTTTGCCTTTAATGAAGCCGGTTTTCGGGAAAGATGGGTCGATGAGGGGCGCCATTTTTTTCCAATCGGCATCCAAGGCGTGTTCAATCATGCGGCTGGTGTCCTGCCCGGAGGCGTACACTGCGCCCATCACTGCGCCAGCGCTGGTGCCGGCGATAATATCGATGGTTATGCCTTCCTCCTGCAACACCTGGAGCACGCCCACATGGGCCAGGCCGCGCGCCGCACCGCTGCTTAAAGCCAGGCCGATTTTCTTTTTACGGTTGTTGGCTGCGTTCATCTTTATTCCCAGAGCTTTTCGAGGTTTTCATCCGCATTTCCGGCGGGGGCAGATTCCCCGGCGGAGATAAAGTCTTTATACGATTTGGCGGAGCCATACTCGCGGGGCTGGAACGCCACCGGCATGGGCACGGCATGGCCGAAGATAAGCGCCTGCTGCTTGGGGGCAAGGCGGGAAAGGACGGACTTCAGTTCGTTCTTGCCAGAGACGCCCGCCAGAACGCTATCGATATCGCGGTCGTTATCGAGCAGGCAGGTGATTTTAGTGCCCATCTGGGACATCACCTCGCTATCGATACCGCTGGGACGCTGGTCGATGACAAGCAGCGACACATTGTATTTACGCATCTCGCGAGCGATGGTGCCGAAGATGGTCTGCCCCGAGACCTCGGGGTTAAGGAACTTGTGGGCTTCCTCGATGGTGATGACGAGGGGGTAGGGCGGGGCAATGCCTTCCGCCATGGACTTTTCCGTCCG
>CAYXOZ010000142.1:0-4446 GCA_964467135.1 uncultured Dehalococcoidaceae bacterium | reverse complement strand
CCCGGGCGGCACATCCGGTATCAGGGGCCGCGTGCCGGGGTATTCTACCTGAACGACGACCATTTCCAGCTCTTTGCGTCTCTGTCCGGCGTAGCTGCCGCGGTCGATTTTATATTCGCGTCCCTCGTCGAGCGTCTTGCAGACGCAGAGGAACCATGCCTCTGACAGGTCTCTCGCTTCGATGAAGGAAATATTCATGAGCTGTCCCTGGATAATATTACTATTTCTTGCCCCTGACCACCGCGAAGAACCGGTCCTGGTATTCCTCGAAGGCCCCCCAGCGGTTGAGCTCCTGCTCGAGCTCATGGGCTTTTATCTCCCCCCGCGCCACCTGCCCGAACATCTCCTCGATGGTCTGCCTCGCGCCGATGGGTATGCCCCCGTGGCTCATGCCGAGCAGCCCCCGCCTCCCCAGCTGCGCGATGTTGTTCGGGGCGGAACGACTGCTGATTTCGTAGATGAACTTAAGCAGGGACACGTCCCAGAGGTCGTCCTGCCCTTTGATGATGGAAATCAGCGGGTCGCCCTTTTTATCGATATCCGTGTTCAACTTATTGACCACCGCCAGCCAGTTGTCCGAAACAATGTTGAGTCCTTTGGGCTCGTTTTTGTAGGAATAGAATATACCGGGTGCGTTAGGCCCGTGCATGCTTAAAAGTGTCTCGAAGTACCGGCGGGCGTCGTAGCTGAACCCTTCGAGGTGGGTAAGGTAATAGGGCGTGACGATTTTGGGTCGCTCGGCGATGACCCTTCCCTCCCGGATGACCGTTTCGTCGGTGCTTTGCGTAATCTCCGTGTAAACCGGCTCGGTCACGAGGTAGTAATAGATATTGGTTACGCCGAACGTGGCGAGGTGCTGCCGGGGATGGCGTAATATCTCCGTGTGGCGGGCGGCGTTTTCGATTCTTTCACTATCGATATCCATGCTGCTCTTTATTTGATGACCGCGAGCTCCCGTTTGTAATCATCGAGCAATGTCAGGTACTGGGCTTCCATCTGGGCTTGCACCCGCTGCCACTCCTCGAGGAACTGGGGCTGCTTTTCCACGTCGATGTTTATCCGGGCGTTGACGCCGGTCTTCTGCCGGATGGCCTGCTGTACCTTGGCTTCGAAATCGGCTTTCAGCGATTCGTAAGCCTGTTTCTTTTGCTTGGCGCCTTCTCCCACGTAATGGTCGAGGACATGCCTCATCTTGCTGAAAACGTTCTCCACCGCCACTTTGTCGTTCTTGATGGCTTTAAGGCCGTCCATCGCTTTTTTATTGGCACGGCGCGCCGCTTCGTTCCGGGGCAGGCTGATGTTTCTCAGAAGAATATCACTCACGCTGGCGGCGACCAGTTGTTTGGCTTTGTCCTCGTATTTCTTTATTTCCCCGGTGAGGTTGATGTCCTCTTTGAGGTACAGGGCGGCCAGTTTTTCTCCCTCGGGCGCGTATTTCCACTTTAAACGCTCTTCTTCCGTCGGCTCGCCAATCTTTGCGAGTTTTTCCCTGGCTATTTCGGCGGCGCTTTTTATCTCGCCCATCTCGGACCTCCGGTCTTTTTCCATAAATATTATACTACAAATAGAAAAAGGAGGGGCAGAAGCCCCTCCCCCGTGATTTGAGTTGAGGTGAACACTATTTGTTGTTCTTTATCAGCCACCACTCCAGCCCGTCCGCCAGCGCCAGCCAGCTTGCCTCGATGATGTTCGTCGAGCCCCCCACCGTCCGCCACTCTTTTTCCCCGTCGCTGGACTCGATGAGCACGCGCACCTGGGACTCCGTGCCGGTGCTCTCTTCCAGGATGCGCACCTTGTAGTCGACCAGCTTTACCTGTTTTAAGCTGGGATAGAACTGTAAGAGCGCCTTGCGTAAAGCCAGGTCTAAAGCATTGACGGGGCCGTCGCCTTCGGCGGCGGTGTGGATTATCTCTCCGCCTACTTTCACCTTGACCATGGCTTCGGATATCATCTGTTCGGCGGCTTTCCGCGTGGACGGCCGCCGCTTGGATTCCACCACCACCATGAAATCGACCAGCTCAAACGGGGGTTTATAGTCCGGCCTGGCGTGGTGCAGCAGCAGTTCGAAAGAGGCCTCGGCGTTATCGTACTGGAAGCCGCGACTTTCCAGTTGCTTGACCCTTTGCAGCAGCTCCCTGACCTCGCTTTCCGCGTTGGACAGGTCTATGCCAAGCTCTTTGGCTTTGGTGACGATGTTGCGTTTGCCGGACTGGTCGGAGACAACCGTCCGCAGGCGGTTGCCCACTTTAGCCGGGTCGATATGCTGGTAGGCGTCCGGCCACTTGGTAACACCGTCCATGTGGTACCCGGCTTTATGACTGAAAGCGCTGGCGCCCACGTAGGGGGAATAGGGGTCGGGGGCGAGATTGGCCAACTCGCTGATTGAGTGGGCGACCTCGGTCAGGGAGCCCAGTTGCGCATTGGAAATGCAGTCGATGCCCATCTTAATTTTTAAAGCCGGTATGATGGTGCACAGGTTGGCGTTGCCGCAGCGCTCGCCGTAGCCGTTGATGGTGCCCTGCACCTGGGTTGCCCCGGCTTTAACCGCCGCCAGCGTGTTCGCCACGGCCAGGCCGCCGTCGTTGTGGCAGTGGATGCCCAGCGGCGCGTTCGTCGCTTTAGCTGCCGCTTTGACCGCTTTCGTTACCTCATCTGGCAATGCTCCGCCGTTGGTATCGCAGAGCACCAGGCAGTCGGCCCCCGCCTTGGCGGCCACCTCTAATGTTTTCAGAGAGTATTCCGGATTATGTTTGAATCCGTCGAAAAAGTGCTCGACGTCCCAGAACACCTTAAGCCCGTTTTCTTTTAGATATTTTATGGAGTCGGCAATCATCCTGAGATTTTCGTCGAGCGTTGTTTTCAGGACGTTGATGACGTGCAGGTCGGAGCCTTTACCGACGATGGTGGCTATCTTCGCGCCGGACTTCACCAGTTCCGCGAGGTAGGCGTCTTCTTTGGCTTTGACGCCGGCGCGTCGCGTGCTGCCGAAAACGGCTATTCGGGCGTTCTTGAGTTTCAGTTCACGCATGCGCTGGTAAAACTCGGCGTCTTTAGGGTTCGCGCCGGGCCAGCCGCCTTCGATATAATGGATGCCCAGCTCGTCGAGCTTCCGGGCGATATGCAGCTTGTCGACCACGGAGAAAGATATCCCCTCGCTCTGCGCCCCGTCGCGCAGGGTGGTGTCATAGAGTTTTACCGCCATTACTGTCATTATTTTACTCGATTGCTCCAAGGTCGCGGAGTGCTTTCTCGATTGCCTTGTACTGCTTTTCCGGACATTCCGGTGAACCCCGACCCTTGCCTGTATTCCAGGAGGTCCTCGTGGTCAGGCCGTATTTCCGCATCACCTCGGCTATCCAGCAGGAACGGTTGACCTTGATGCCTGAGTCCTGAAGCACTTTTTCCTTGACCTGTTCATAAGTTGGTTTAATCATCCTCCGACCTTCCCGGCGATAATATCACCCATTTCTTTGGTCCCCACCCTGGTTTTGCCTGCGCTCATTATATCATAGGTGCGGTAGTCTTCGTTCAGGACGTCCTCAACGGCCTTTTCCACCGCGCGGGCTTCTTTCTCCAGGGCGAGCGAGTAGCGCAGCATCATGGCGACGCTGAGGATGGTGGCGATGGGATTGACCATATTGAGGCCGGCCCTCCGCGGCGCGCTGCCATGAATTGGCTCATAGAGGCCGTATATCCTGACGCCGGACTGCGGCACGCCCGCCAGCGAGGCCGAGGGCAGCATGCCCATCGAGCCCGCCAGCATCGAGGCTTCGTCGGTTAAAATATCGCCGAATGTGTTTTCCGTGACCAGGGTGTCGAGGTACTTGGGGTTCTGGATAATCCTCATCGAGCAGGCGTCCACCAGCATGTGCTCCAGGGACACGTCCGGATAGTCTTTGGATACCTCTATCGCTACTTGCCGCCAGAGCCGGGACGACTCCAGGACATTGGCTTTATCCACCGAGATGAGCTTTTTCTGGCGGCGCCGCGCCAGCTCGAAGCCGACCCGCACGATACGCTCGATTTCCTGCTCCGAATAAAGCATGGAGTCGACCGCTTTACGGCCTTTTTCGGTCTGCCAGCGTTTCTTGGGCCTGCCGAAATAGAGCCCGCCGGTGAGCTCGCGGACAAACACGAAGTCCACCCCTTTTATCACCTCCGGCTTTAAGTTGGTCGAGTCCACCAGGACCGGATAAACATGCACCGGGCGCAGGTTGGCGAAAAGCCCCAGGCTTTTACGTAGTTCGAGCAGTCCGTCTTCCGGGCGGACTTTAGCCAGGGGGTCGTCCCATTTAGGACCGCCCACCGCGCCAAGTAATACGGCATCGGCTTTTTTACAGCGTTTGACCGTCTCCGCGGAAACGGCGACGCCCTCGGCGTCTATAGCCGCCCCGCCCACCAGTCGGTGGTCCAGGTTAAAGACATGCCCGTACCTCCTGCCGATTG
>CAYXOZ010000141.1:0-4446 GCA_964467135.1 uncultured Dehalococcoidaceae bacterium | reverse complement strand
GGAGCATCTTTGACATCGCCGCTAAAGAAAAAGAAATAGCCGGGCTGGAAAAACAGTCCGCCGAGCCCGGTTTCTGGCTTGACCAGTCCCGCGCGCAGGGTATCATGCGCCAGCTTGCGGAGAAGTCGCGCCTGGTGCAGCGCTGGCGCGGCCTCGAGGGCAAACTCTGCGAGCTTGCCGAGCTTATCACGATATCCGCGGAAGACGAAACGATGCAAAAAGAGATAGAGAAAGAGTTGGACGGGCTGGCGGCGCAGCTCGACGAGTTCGAGTTCCAGCTGGCTTTCCGCGGCGAGTACGATACCCGTAACGCTCTTCTGGCTATCCACGCCGGCGCCGGCGGCACCGAGTCGCAGGACTGGGCGGAAATGATGATGCGGATGTACCTGCGCTGGGCGGAACGCCGGGGCTATAAGGCGGACGTGCTGGATACGTCGCCGGGCGATGAAGCCGGCATAAAAAGTGTGGTCATCGCCGTTAGCGGCGACTACGCTTTCGGGTATTTGAAGTCGGAGCACGGCGTCCACCGGCTGGTACGCCTCTCTCCCTTCGATGCCGACCATGCCCGGCATACCTCGTTCGCCCTGGTGGAAGTCCTGCCCGAAGCCGCGGACAGCGTCGACGTGGTCATCGGCCCGGAAGATGTTAAAATAGAGACCTTCCGCTCCAGCGGACCCGGCGGCCAGCACATGCAGAAAACAAGCAGCGCCGTGAGATTGACCCACCTGCCCAGCGGCATCGTCGTGACCTGCCAGAGCGAGCGTTCCCAGCATATGAATAAAGACTTCGCTTTTAAGATACTCCGGGCGCGGCTTCTGGAGAAGGAACTGGAAAAGAGGGATGAGGAAAAAGCCCGCCTGAAGGGGAAGCGGATAGAAGCGGGGTGGGGCAATCAAATCCGGAGCTATGTCCTCCATCCCTACCGTATGGTCAAGGACCACCGCACCGATTACGAGACGAGCCAGACGGAGGCGGTGCTTGACGGCGACCTCGACGGTTTTATTAATGCCTATCTTCGTTCTATAATAGGAAGAGAGCAATAATGAAAAAGATACCGTTTATCCTGCTATTTGTAGTGCTGCTGGGACTCCTCATCCCGGTTGGGGTAACGGCCGGTAGCGCGTTATCGGTGACAGACAGCTCGGTCGTGATAAATTTTCCGGCGAGCATTACTTTTAAAATAACCGCCGCCAGCGATGCCAGTATTTCTGATATCCGCCTTCGCTATACCGTCGAACGCATGGCACATGTAAAGATAATGAGTGAAATACCCCTGGAGTTTACCCCGGCCACCCGGGTGACGGCGCAGTGGGTCTGGGACATGAGGATGTCCGGCGGCATGCCGCCCGGCTCGAGTATCGATTACTGGTGGACGTTATCTGACGCCGGTGGAGGTAATCTGGAAACGGCGCCCGTCACGATACACATCGAGGACAATCGTTACGACTGGCGCAGCACTAGCCAGGGCAATGTAACGCTTTACTGGTATGAGGGCGATAATGATTTCGCCGGTGAGCTAATGGACGCCGTCGAAGCGGCGCTGTCCCGGCTTGCCGGTAACGCCGGCGCGGAGCTGGAAGACCCGGTCCGACTCTATATTTACGCAGATTCCAGTGATTTACAGGGCTCGATGATTTTCCCGCAGGAGTGGACGGGCGGCGTGGCCTTTACCGAGTACGGCGTTATCGCCATCGGTATTCCCCCCACCTCCTCCGGCCTCAACTGGGGTAAACGCGCCATCTCCCACGAGTTGACCCACCTGGTGGTCCATCAGGTCACCTTTAATCCCTACAACAGCCTGCCCACCTGGCTCGATGAAGGTCTGGCGATGACGGCCGAGGGAGAGCTGGAGCCTGAATTCGTGGATATTTTGTCCGATGCCAGGAGCAATGATACGCTCATCTCGATACGCAGCCTGGCCAGTCCATTTTCCGCCTACACCGACGAATCTCTGCTGAGCTATGCCGAGAGCCATGAGGTAGTGAAATATCTCGTCGATGAGTTCGGACGGGATAAAATGCTGGCGCTGCTCAATACCTTCGAGCAGGGCAGCGGCTACGACGAGGCTTTAAATAAGGTCTACGGATTCGATATGGACGGCCTCAACGTTGCCTGGCGGGCTTCTTTTGAAGGTGTGGTCGTCCACTAACGGGATTAAGGAGTTCAACGGCGTCGACTGTTCATCGCCGCCGGTCTGGTCCGGACCGCTTTCAGACTGTTTTTTATATCCCGTACAGTGTAAAGAGCCAGGTCGCGTTCATTAAAAGTGGCGCCACACTGGATGCACTGGATATAGACGCCGTAGATATCGCACTCCAGTGAAAGGTCGCCGCCGCATCTCTTGCAGGCTTTGGCTCGAATCAGGTTAAGCACTTTCTCCTTAAAATGTCATACCGTTGCCGGTAATCCCTCGTTCCTCTTTCAGATAATATTTCACCGGGTCGGTTATTTTAAATCTGGTCAACCCTGAATCTTGAAATACCACACCATCAAATCGGGTGGTGGTTTTCACCAATAGGTGGTAGGCGACCCGGCTGCCTTGCCTTTTTAGTGGCGGGGTGCTAGACTGGGCTGTCGTGAAAAAGCCCCGCGAGGCGCCAAACGAGTCCATCACCATCCATGATTTGCCCGTGGCAGATAGGCCCCGGGAGAGATTACAGAGGCTGGGGATAGAGGCCCTGTCCGCCCAGGAAATCCTGGCGCTAATCCTGGGGCGGGGCATCGCCGGGGAATCGGTAATGGTGACCGCCCAGAGGCTCCTCAGTCGATTCGGCGGCATCAAGGGCGTCGCCGGGGCATCCCTCGAAGAGCTGTCCCAGGTGCACGGCATCGGCATCGCCAAGGCGTCCCAGATAAAGGCGGCGGTAGAACTGGCTAACCGGGCGGAAGGCTATGTGGAGTCGGAACAGAAGGCCATTTTAAAGACCCCCGAAGATATCGCCGGGCTGGTGCAGGGCAGGCTGAAAGATAAAAAGAAAGAGTATTTCCTGGCAGTTTTACTCGATACGCGGAACCAGCTGATAAAAGTGGCGGAGATAGCTATCGGCAGCCTGGACACCAGTATCGTTCACCCCAGGGAGGTCTTTAAAGAGGCGATATCCGCCAGCGCCGCTTCGGTTATCTTCGTGCATAACCACCCTTCGGGGGACACCGAGGCTTCCGAGGACGATATTTCGTTGACGAAAAGGTTGGCCGAAGCCGGCGCTATCGTCGGCATTGAGGTCCTCGACCATGTCATCATCGGCGGGAAGAGCCACGCCAGCCTGAAACGACTAGGCCTTTTTTAAATGAACTTGGTGCCCGGAATTCGACTTATCGTTTCTTAGGTGGCTCGTGTCTTTCCGCCGTGATGGGTTTGGTTTTATCTTCCGGCTTGCGTACGTATTCTGACGTAAGCGCAATATCCATGAAGACGATGGGCTTGCGGATTATTTTAAATTCCAGCGGCGTGTGGACCAAATTGGCCGGGATATGTATGAAACACGTTTCCGTAATGACGAATTTCTCCTGCTTGCCCTTGGGTCCAACATAAAGCCAGACTTCGGCATCGAACTCATTGACTTTCGTGGCGTCGGCGTTCTGAAAAGCCAGGAACTGGTCGAAATCATGCGTATGGGGTTCGTTAATCATCAGGAACGGTTCCGTGACGCAGAACCAGTCCATGCGATAACCGGAGTTCCACTCATGACCCCAGATATGGAAAGACGGGGAGGTGAGCTGGGGATATAGCTTGGTGAAATCTCTGACCGGTTTACCTCTGTAGTAATGCATATATTTTTTGGTAACCATCAATCTTCTCCTTACCAGAATTTTTCTGCCCATAATTATACATTGACGGTTCCTGCTATTTCAAATAAAAAAGGTGGGCCACGCATCCCCCGAGTAGAATGCATGGCCCACAATGATAAAGGAGGTCACACAGACTGTATCCCCTCTGTGTGCTGTTTAGGTAATGGCTTTACCGGATCTTTACCGCTTCTCGTTCCATTCTGTAGATTTTTTCTTCTTGCTCCTGGTTTATTTCAATACCCAGCAGGCGAAGTCGCCTGACGACGTCCCGCGACCTGGTCTTGTTTTTTCTGATGAAGGTGAAAATTTCTTCCCGACCTGTCGGGGTTAGTTGATAGCCGCTGAAACCCCGCTGTTTGAGGTAGCCTCGGTTCACCAGGGAGTTGAAGAGGTAGCCGATGTACTCGCGGGTAATATCGAGCGGGCGGGTAAGGGCGTTTTTCCCGTTTTTGTTATTGACGACCATCGCCATCAGGATAATCATTTCGCTGGGCAGCATACTCTTTTCTCCTTATCAATAGCGTCACTAGTCATAAATTAGCAGATTAAGTGACAAATGTCAATTATTGCTGTAATTGATGCAATCACAAGATTAACACAATTTGTCTATTGTGCGCGGGTAAAATCTTTGTGTTATATTAGTAAATAGAGTTACAT
>CAYXOZ010000140.1:0-4475 GCA_964467135.1 uncultured Dehalococcoidaceae bacterium | reverse complement strand
CCGATGGTCAGCACCGGGTTGAGTGAGGTCATGGGCTCCTGGAAAATCATGGCGATTTTCGCCCCCCGCACCGCCCGCATCTGCGGTCCGTTGGCGTCGTACTTCAGCAGGTTTACCCCTTCAAAAATGACTTCCCCACTGACGATTTTCCCCGGAGGTTTGATGAGCTGCATCACGGAAAGCTGGCTGACCGACTTCCCGCAGCCGCTCTCTCCCACCAGCCCGATGATTTCCTGCTCGTCGATATAGTAGGATACACCATCGACGGCTTTGACCAGCCCGCCCTCCGTATTGAATTGCGTTATCAGGTTGTTTACCCTTAATAGTTCGGTCATCGTAATTCAGTCCTTATCGGTAATCGGTCCCCGTGTTTATTATAATATACTCTCTCACCTGAGGTCGAGCGTGTCGCATAAAACTTGGTTGACTGCGGGACATCGCGACATCGGTTCATTATATCTGCCTGTAATTAAAAATGTCAAGGTTACCGACCGACCCCCTTACTTGCCAGCCCCTCTTTTAACGATGTATCATTATTGAAGGGAATCCCGCCTGATTTTCTTTGAGTAGCAGCTATGGAAAACAAACTGGTTCCCCCCGGCCTTACTTACCTCGCCGATAATATCATCACCCGGCAGAATATCCTGGGCGTCACCAAGGAGCAGGGCGCCCGCTGGGCGCACGCCCTCGACCTGCCCGCGCAGGCTTCGACCGTCTTTTTCGCCGGCTGCGGCTATCAGTTTTCCGCCCAATTGGAAGTGATGATGTCCCTGATACGCAATATCGATAAAAGCGTCATTGGCGCCGAGCTGCCGCTGCGGTTCGCTCGCTTTCAGAAAAAGCTGGGACTCAACCTCCCCGGTATTTACAGTAACGTCCTCTCCCGCGGCGGCGATGCTGAGGTGAAGCCACTGGTGGCGGCGGTGAAAGTGTTGCGGAAGCTGGGTATTCAGCCGGGTTACCTGGCGGAAAAGGAGCCCTGTTGCGGCGCGCCGTTGTACCAGGCCGGCCTGCAAACGAAGTTTGCGGAAAACGCCCATCGCGCTTATCAGACGTTGAAGTCCTCCGGCGTTAAGGAAATCATCGGCATCGTGCCTTATTGCACCCATGCCCTGGCTAAGCTTTTCCCGCTTTACGTCGAGGGGTACGATATCGAGGTGAGGCATTTTCTTGAAGTGGTTGCTGAAAAGCTGCCGTCGCTAAAGCTGCGTTATCCCCGCCATGTCCGGGTCACCTATCACGACCCCTGCCAGCTGGTGCGCTTTTTGAGTCTCATCGAGGAGCCGCGCCAGATCCTGCGCGCCATTGAGGGCGTCGAGCTGGCGGAGACCGGCTGGACCAGGGGGGAGTGGGCGACCTGCTGCGGGGGCGGTGGCGGTTTCGAGGCCGTTTTCCCGGCGTTGAGCGAGGTGCTGGCGGTCAATCGGGTTACCGAGCTTCTGGAAACTAATCCTGATATCATCGTCACGCAATGCCCCGGCTGCATCATGCAGCTTAAAGACGGACTGCGCCAGCTTAAAATCGAAGGTGTCGAGGTGCTCGACCTGGCGGAAATTATCGCGACGGCGATGGAGTCATGAATAATAGATCGGATTTTAAGAGCTACAAAAAAGAGATCATGAACGCCGCCCATGACGAACGCCTCCGCCTGGCTTTATCGCGGGCGGTGAACAGCTTTCGCGCCAACGTTAAAAACGCCCTGGAAAAATTCCCCCATACAGTAGAGCTTGCCGACGAGGTCCTGAAAATCAAGGAAAAAGCCATCCCCGAGATGGAAAAGCTGACCCGACAGGCTATCGCCGCCATCGAGGAGAACAAGGGTAAAGGCTATATCGCCAAAACGGCGGAAGAAGCCCTGGACATCATTTCCGGCCTGGTCGGCACCAAGAAGCTTATCGTCAAGGGGAAGTCCATGACCGGCGAGGAAATCGGCCTGCGCGAGCACCTGGAAGAAAAGGGCAACGAGGTCTACGAGACTGACCTCGGCGAGTTCATCATCCAGAAGCTCGGCGACCGCCCCATGCACATTACCTCGCCGGCTATCCACGTGCCCCGCGAAGACGTCGCCCGTCTTTTTTCCAGGGTCATGGGCACGGAAATCGCGCCGGACGCCGCTATCGCGGACATGGTGGCGTTAGCGAGGGGCTACCTGCGCGAGAAGTTTTTTAAGGCGGACATCGGTATCTCCGGCGCCAACGTCGTCGCCGCCGAGACCGGCACGCTTTTCATTATCGAGAATGAAGGTAATATCCGGCTGGCTACCGGCGCCCCGCCGGTGCACATCGCCCTGGTCGGTATGGAAAAGCTGGTGCCCTCGTTGAGCGACGCCTTTAAAGTCAGCGAGGTCACCTGGCGCTACGCCAACTATACTGTTCCTTCTTATGTGAGCCTGGTGTCTGGTCCCAGCAAGACCGGCGATATCGAGAAGGTCACGACCTACGGCGCGCACGGACCCAAGGAGTTCCACGTTATTTTCCTGGACGCTGGCCGGACGAAGCTGGCGCGATACCCCAAACTGAGCCAGGCGCTCTACTGCCTGCGCTGCGGGGGCTGCCTCTACGAGTGCCCTGTCTTCGCGGTAACGGCGGGTCATTTCGGGGATAAATATTTTACCGGTATCGGCGCGGTGTGGGCGGCTATTGTGAATAACGACCCCGAGAAAGCGGCGGCTATCGCTTACACCTGCCTGACCTGCGGGCGGTGTCGCCAGCGCTGCCCGGTGAAAATCGATGTTCCGGAGATGATTATCGAACTCCGCAAAATGCTGGCGGAAGGCGATTTAGCCAAATGAGAGAAATAAAAGCCCGCGCTGTCGCAGATGCCGTTGCCGACCTTTTCAGGCAGGCTAACTACGCGCTCCCCGACGATGTTCTCGCAGCCCTGAAAAAAGCGCAAAAGGAAGAAGAATCGCCCGCCGGTCGTAAGGTAATCGACACGATTTTAGAAAATGCTCAAATCGCCGCGAAGGATAAAATCCCGCTCTGCCAGGACTGCGGCACCGCCGTCGTCTTTCTGGAAATAGGGCAGGACGTGCACATAACCAGCGGCGAACTTAACGACGCCGTTAACGAGGGCGTGCGGCGAGCTTATAAGGAAGGTTATCTGCGTAAGTCCATGGTCTCCCGGCCCTTTTCCGCCCGCAAGAACACCGGTGACAACACCCCCGCCGTCATTCACACGGATATCGTCCCCGGTGATAAACTAAAGATATCCGTGCTGCCCAAGGGTGGGGGCGCCGAAAATATGGCCCGACTCGCCATGCTGCTGCCGGCGGCGGGGAAAAAGGGTGTCGCGGATTTTGTCGTTAAGGTGGTGGAAGAAGCCTGGAGCAATCCGTGCCCGCCGGTAATTATCGGGGTAGGCATTGGCGGGACGGCGGAAAAAGCCATGTTAATGGCGAAGCACGCCCTCCTGTGTAAGGTCGGCGAGCCGAGCCCTTATAAAGAGAACGCTGCCCTCGAAAAAGAAATTTTACATAAAGTTAATAACCTGGGCATCGGCCCGGCGGGCTACGGTGGCCGGATTACGGCTTTAGCCGTCCACGTGGAGACTTTCCCCGCCCATATCGGCTCCCTGCCCGTGGCGGTGAATTTACAATGCCACTCTGCCCGCCACCGGGGAATAACAATATGACAAAAGGAGTCAGGCTTCCCTTAACTGGTAAGGCTATCGCCAGCCTTAAGTCCGGCGATAACATCCTGCTTAACGGCTTACTCTACGTCGCCCGGGACGCTGCCCATAATAGAATGATCGAGGCTTTAGATAAAGGAGAGCCTTTGCCGTTCAATATCAATGGCCAAACCATCTATTACATGGGCCCCTCTCCTTCTCCCCCCGGCAGGGTCATTGGCTCCGCCGGGCCTACCACCAGCGCCCGCATGGACATTTATGCCCCCCGCCTGCTTGCCGCCGGACTCAAGGGGATAATTGGTAAGGGCGTTCGCTCTCAGGAGGTCAGGGACGCCCTGAAAAAGTATAAAGCCGTTTATCTGGCCGCGGTTGGCGGCACCGGCGCCTTGATTTCCAGAACGATTGTGAAATCTGAGGTCGTTGCCTACGCCGACCTCGGCCCGGAGGCAGTCCTGAAACTTGAAGTTAAAGACTTCCCCGCTATGGTTATTAATGATATTTATGGTGGGGATTTGTACGCGGAAGGGAAAGAGAAATACGACCGTTCGGAAATCTTGAATTCAACTCTCTGACGCGTTAACATAATAATAGAGCCTTTTATGCACAACCACGAAGCCCGCGCCAATCACGTCATCGGCCGGCCCCTGAAACTGACCCTTGGCCTGGTGCTCGTTATCATGGTCGCCGAGATTATCGGCGGCATCTTCTCCAACAGCCTCGCCCTCCTCAGCGACGCCGGCCACATGCTTACCGACGCCCTGGCGCTGGGCTTGAGCCTTTTCGCCATGAGCCTGGCGCGGCGGCCCGCCACTCCCACCCGGACCTTCGGCTATCATCGCGCCGAG
>CAYXOZ010000139.1:0-4500 GCA_964467135.1 uncultured Dehalococcoidaceae bacterium | reverse complement strand
CAAAGTAAAACGGGAGACCAAAGCCTTCGATACCGACGAGCATCCCAGGGAGACCTCCATGGAGCTCCTGGGCAAACTGCCACCGGTGTTCAAGGCGGACGGCGCTATCACCGCCGGCAGCGCCTCGGCGATAACAGACGCCGGGGCCGCCCTGGTGGTAATGTCCGCGAAGAAGGCTGAAGAGCTAGGACTTAAGCCACTGGCGACCATCCGCGCTTACGCTACCGGCGGCGTCGACCCCGCTTACATGGGACTGGGGGTCATCCCCGCCACCCGGAAAGCCCTCAAGCTGGCCGGGCTCACGCTGAAAGACATCGACTACATCGAGCTTAATGAAGCCTTTGCCTCGCAGTCCATCGGCTGTATCCGCGAGTTGAAAATAGACATGAGCAAGACCAACCTGCACGGCGGCGGTATTTCACTGGGGCACCCCATTGGCTGCACCGGCGCCAGGATTCTCGTTACCCTAGCTCACGAGATGGCGCGGCGTAATCTGCGCCTAGGACTGGCGACCCTATGCATCGGCGGCGGCCAGGGCATGGCGATGATTATCGAGAGAAAATAAGCAGGATAATTCTAAACTAAAGCAGGAGGCTGCATCAAACAAAATGCAGCCTCCTCATTTTATTAACGAAGTGCAATTCCCCTAATGGGACGGATAGTCGTTTTCAACCTAGTCTACTGCGCTGAGTTTTGCCCCGTCGGCAGGCAAGCCGATTCCATAATGATTGCGCGTCAACCGCAGGTTACTGGCGCCGATATCTTTTAACGTACGACTATTCTTCACCCGGTACCTGGCATCCAGCTTGGCTTTCAGCCCCGGCGAGAGCTTTTCAAAATACATCCTAACGGTCATATAGTTCACACTCCTTTCGCTCTTTACTTCCCGTCAAACCTGGATTCAATAATTAACCAACCCCATTTTAACCCGGATGATATACGAAATCAAAAACGATTACGAACGAATTTTGCCATGACTGAAGGTAACATGACTAAAAAATAATCGACATTTTAATTCTGAAAAGTACCCTAACAACGTCAATTGTGCTAGAATATAGATACTCAGGACTTGAGAGGTCACCCATGGCGAGAATACTGGGCTGGCACCGGGGAATCGATAAGAAAAAAGAGGTCCAGGAAGGACCACTAACTCAAAAATCCCCGGATGTCGAGTCGATTACCTATGGTGATTTAACCTGGGTGAATATTCAGTATCCGACGCAGCGGGAAACGGAGTGGCTGGCCCAAAACTTCCAGTTCAATCCCCTCGCCCTAGACGACTGCCTCAGCCGTAAGCAGATTTCCAAACTGGATGTCTATCCGGGCTACCTGTTTTTTGTTTTCCACTATCCCCTCTATCACAAAGAGACACGTATCGCCACCAAGCAACAATGGTCGGCATTTGTCGGTGAAAAATACCTGGTGACTATTCACACCGGAGAGTTTAAAACTATCATGGCGCTTTTCCGCGATTGCCAGGCTAACGAAGAGTCCCGTAAAGAGTTTTTTAGCGGCGGCTCGGGCTTTTTGTTATATCGTATCATGGACCGGGCTATCGATGCTTATTTTCCTGTTCTCGACAAAATACTCAGTCTTCTGGAAGACCTGGAAGAGGTCGTCTTCGATGAAGAAATCGAAGCGGCTAAAGAAATCAGTATCCTGAGGAGGGACGTCATCACCCAGAGGGCAGTTATGTTCCCCACCCGCAACATTTTCATTGAGATGGAAAACAAGCTAAAGCGTTTCAGCAAGGTAGACGTGACCGATTATTATAACGACCTCATGGACCACATGAATAAAATCTGTGAGACGCTGGATGAATGCAGAGAAATTATAGAGGTGTTTAAAGACACGGATTTCGTCCTTGCCACCAACCGCGTCAACAGGGTCGTTCGCATACTCAACATCTTCGCTACAATCACTATTCCTTTTATCCTGGTATCCAGTATCTGGGGTATGAACGTTCATCTACCGGGTGGACTGACTACGGGTAGCTGGGATGCTTTCATAGTTTTAATGCTCGTCATGGTTGTTATCACCTGTGTGATGCTTATTTTCTTCCGCCGCCGCCGCTGGATTTAGGAAATGAATATCTCCTACCGGCTGGTGATAATCATCGCCCTGTTTATTACCTGCCTTATCACCGCCAATATCATTGCCGTTAAAGTCATCAGCCTGGGGCCCTTGATACTGCCGGCCGCCATCTTCGTTTTCCCGGTAAGCTACATCTTCGGCGATGTTCTCACCGAGGTCTATGGCTACCGCACCGCGCGGAAGGTCATCTGGCTCGGCTTCGCCTGTAACCTGGTTTTTGTCTTCTTCGCGTGGGTGGGACAAATGCTCCCCTCCGCCGGTTTCTGGCAGGGACAGGCGGCCTATGAAAGCATACTGGGGTTCGCGCCCCGACTACTCGGGGCTTCGTTCTGCGGCTACCTGGTGGGTGAGTTCGCCAACTCCTTCGTCCTGGCGAGGATGAAAATACTGACGCAGGGACGCTGGCTGTGGAGCAGGACTATCGGCTCCACCATCATCGGACAGGGGCTGGACACCGTCATTTTCATCACCCTGGCTTTTACCGGCACCGGGGCTAACGTGCCGGTAATGATGCTGCACCACTGGTCGGCCAAGGTTGGCATCGAAGCTATCTGCACGCCGGCCACTTACGGCATCGTCAACTGGCTCAAACACAAAGAAGGCGTGGACACCTACGACTACCAGACCAGATATAACCCTTTCATGGTAAGGGGATAGGAGCGGCCATCGTGGAGATACGTATTCTCGGCGCCCACAATATCGAGTCGAAGACCACCGGGACAATAAGCCTGCTCATCGACGGGGTGCTGGCGATAGACGCCGGTGCCCTCACCTCGAGACTCACCTTTGCCGAACAGCAAAAGCTCAAGGCCGTCCTGCTCACCCACCAGCACTACGACCATATCCGGGACATACCGGCCCTGGCGATGAACTTCTGGCTGCATGATAACGCCATCGATATCTACGGCACGCAAACTACTTATGACGTACTGAAGTCGCACCTCGTCGATGACGTTATTTACCCGGATTTCTTCGCCAGGCCGCCGGAGAAACCCGCTTTGCGGTTCAATGAGGTAAAGCCCGGCGGAGAAATAGTCATAGCCGGCTATAACGTCCTGGCGGTAGAGGTCGGCCATTCGGTGCCGGCGATTGGATATCAAATCGCCTCGAGCGACGGTAAGAAGGTATTTTACACGGCGGACACCGGCCCGGGGCTGGCGGAAGTCTGGCGAAAGATATCCCCCGACCTGCTCATGGTCGAGGTGACCGCGCTTAATAAATACCACGACTTTGCCCTGAAGGCCGGTCACCTTACCGCGGAGTTGTTACAGCGTGAACTGGAGTCCTTAAGAGAGATTAAGGAAGACCTGCCGCGAATAGTCCTGGTGCACATGAACCCGCTCGACGAGAAAGGGATAAAAAGGGAAATTGTGAAGGTAGCCGGGGCGTTAAACACAACCATTCATTTCGGGCGGGAAGGGATGCGGCTGCGGTTATAATGACGGGGCGGAGGCAGCGCCATCAGCGAACTTAAGTTCATCGTCGACCACAACGTGGGCAAGCTGGCCAGGCGGCTCAGGATGATGGGATACGACAGCGTATTTTTCAACGGCGATGACGACTCCGGCATGGTAAAGCAAGCCCTCGCCGAAGACAGGGTCATCCTCACACGGGACACCGGCATCATGAAGCGGCGAGCCGTCAGTAGCGGCCGGGTGCGGGCGGTATTGATAAAGAGCGAGGAACCGGAACAACAGACGGCGCAGCTCCTGGCAACTTTCGACCTGAAAGAACAATCAAACCCTTTTAGTCGATGCCTGGAATGCAATCAAAGGCTGGAGACCAGGAGCCGGGAGGAGGTGGCGGGTCGCGTGCCGCCGTACGTTTACCGGACGCAGAAACAGTACATGGAGTGCCCCGACTGCCGCCGCATCTACTGGCGCGGCACGCACTGGAAAGCCATGATAACCAGATTAGAAAAACTCGCGTAAGCACCGGAAAGCTGAGTATACCGAGGAGGCAACCGATGAATGTCTACGAAACAATGCTAAAGAGGCGGTCGATAAGGCGATTCAAGAACAAGGCCGTGCCCTACGAAGCGCTGGAAAAGTGTATCGACGCGGCGCGGCTGGCGCCGAGCGGCCGCAACCAGCAGGTATGCGATTATATAGTGATTAACGACTCTAAAGTGCTGCCCGGGATATTCGAGAATATAGGCGGTTCGGCGAAACTGCCCCCGGACAAAGGCGGTCCCCGCCCGGAGCAAGCCCCGAAAGCCTACACTATAGTTCTCATCAATAAGAAAAAAGAAGGCGATGCCAACCGGCGCCGGGTGACACTGATTGACGTGGGTCTGGCGGCGGAGAACATCATGCTCACCGCCCTCGAACAGGGAATTGGATGTTGCCCTATCCTTATGTTCAACGAAGCTGACATTAAACTTCTGCTGGAGATACCGGAGGACTA
>CAYXOZ010000138.1:1938-4512 GCA_964467135.1 uncultured Dehalococcoidaceae bacterium | reverse complement strand
GAGACGGGCATCTCCCACAACACGGTGGAAGGCATCGGCAGCACACGGGTGCTGCCCAACCTGGTGATACTGAATCCGGCGGACGCCGTCGAGGCGGAAAAAGCCACCGAAGCCATGCTCCAGTACGTCGGGCCGGTGCTCCTGAGGCAGGAGTCCAGTCCGGCGCCGATAAAGATATTCGCCGAGGATATGCCTTTCGACATAGGCAAGGCTTTCTCCCTGAGAGACGGCAAGGACGCCACCATCATCGCCACCGGCTACATGCTGACGGAGTCGATAAGGGCGCTGGACATCCTGGAAAAAGACGGCCTGGACGTAGGCCTGCTGGACATCTGTACGCTCAAACCTCTGGACGATGAGGCCATTATAAAGGCGGCAGAAAGGACGGGGGCCATCGTTACCGCGGAAAATGGCACGGTCATCGGGGGGCTGGGAGACGGGGTGGCGGCGATACTTTCCGAGAATTTGCCTACACCTCTGGTTAAGGTAGGCGTCGAAGACGAGTTCAGCCAGTCGGGGAAGGTCTCCCCGGTGGACGAGCTCAAGATACACTTCGGCCTACGCGCCGAGGACATCGCGGTATCGGTTAAAGAGTGCATCGCCAAGAAAAAGAAATTGGCAAGAATAAGAAAATAGAAAGGCAGAAGAAAAAATGGCTAAAACCAAGTACGGAAATTGTCTCGTTCATAAACCCGGCCCCTTCCCCCTGGAGCTGCAAGGGAAAGGAGGAAGCACCAGCAAGGACCCGGTGCCGGGCGTTAAAGCCACCCACCTCATGACCGCCGACGAAACCGTCCAGGAGGGCTTTTTTACCGTGGACTGCTCCTGGCTGTGGAGCGGCGCCGCTAAAGGGCCGGTCGGCGAACCTCACAAGCACGATTTCTCCCACGTCATCGGTCTGGTGGGGGGATACCCGGAAGACCCGCAGGACCTCGGCGGCGAAATCAGCCTCTGGCTGGACGGCAATAAAGAGACCCGCACCCGCAACTGCCTGATTTTCATACCGGCGGGCGTGGTGCACGGGCCGATTCTTTTCAGCAAGATTACTCGCCCCGTGTTTTTCATTACCATTGCTATGACGGGTAAGTATACCTGGAAAAACGTTCCGGCGCCGGCGAAGCCGAAAGAGAAGAAATACACGATCATCGACCACACCAAGGAGCGATTCTCGGTGGGGGGCGATTTCAAAGAAGCGCCGCGTCCACCGGGACCGATAACTTCGAAGGGCGCGCGCATCCTGCATATCGAGGAAGACATGGTGCCCGGCTCTTTCTACGTGGACTTCGTCTGGATTTTCGAAGGCTCGGGCGCCGCTCCCGCCCCCGAACACACCCATGAGTGGCCGGAGATGATAGCCTGGGCAGGCGCCGACCCCGCCCACCCGCGCCACGTCAGCGGTCCCATGAGCATCGTCCTGGAAGACGAGACCCACTCTACGGATTTAAGCGCCCTGGTCTGCATCCCAAAGCGGACCAAGCATTGCCCGTGGATGTGGCGTGATATCAAGACACCCAATCTCAATTTTTCCGCCGGCCCGCAGGGGATGTATTCCGGCTCGCACAAGAAAGAGAAATAGTCCGGGGCGTAAAAAGCAGGGGGCGGCTGCATTCGCAGCCGCCCCCATTTATTTCCCGCTCTTTATCACTTTATCGGTTTCAGCCCCGCTTCCAGTCGCGCGTCATTGATGTTAATCAGGACTGCTTTTTCCAGCGTCAGGCAGGTAAACCCGAAGTCTTTCTTCGCCCTCGCCCCGCTGACCAGCCACGGCAGGCCGGTCCTGCCTTCTTTATCCATCATCGGTTGTTTCCCGAAGGTAATTTTGGCATCCGGGATATATTTCTTGATGACCGCCGCCATGTCCCGGGGTGTCTGCGGGGGGCCGCCCACGTTATAAACGGGGTGGGGAGAAGAAGGGGCTTTAACGAGGAGCCTGGTGAACTCGGCAACATCGTCCGCGGCGACCAGCGAGGCGAGTCCCCGGCCGTCGCCTTCCATCGAGAAAGGTTTACCCAGTGCGCAGTTAGACGGCATGTCCGACCAGAATTGGGCCGGGGACCTGCCGCCATGCCCGTACCCGATGGTCGGGCGCAGGCCGGTAAAGCTCATGCCGTAGAGTCGCTGGTACTGCTCGGCCATTATCTCGGCGTACTTTTTACAGACGGCGTAGGAGTGGGTCGGGTTGGTCTGGTCGTCCTCGGTGACCTCGCGCATGCCGTACATCGCCTGGGGTCCGTAGACCGTCTCCGAGCTCGCGTAAACGACGCGTTTCACACCCATGATTTTTGATGCTTCAAAGGCGTTGCTCATGCCCATGACATTAACTCTAGTATTAAGACGCGGCTCGCCCTGGAGCTCGGTGACCATGATAAACGCCCAGTTGATAATGCGGTCGATGGCATACTGCTTCATGGGGTTAAGGAGGTCTTCAATCTCGGAGACGTTGCCACGGACGTAATTGAATTTTGCAGAATATTTCTCGATAGTTTTAGCAAACCAGGCGGGCGGCGGGGCCATGTCCAGGGACACGACCGTTTTGACATCTTTGTCCTTAAGGAGGGCGGCTACCGTCTTTCT
>CAYXOZ010000138.1:0-1838 GCA_964467135.1 uncultured Dehalococcoidaceae bacterium | reverse complement strand
GAAAGGAGCCTATGGCAGGAATCGTGTCCTACGGCGCTTACGTTCCCTTGAGACGCCTGAGCACCGGTCCCCAGAGCGAAAAAGCGGTCGCCAACTGGGATGAAGACAGCCTGACGATGGCGGTGGCGGCGGCTATAGATTGTTTGGGGAGTATCGATAGGAAAAAGATAGACGGACTTTATTTCGCCACCACCACCCCGCCCTATGGAGAGAAGCTCGCGGCGACTACGGCAGCCTGGGCCTTAGACCTGCGGCACGATATTTTAACGGCGGATATCACCGACTCGCTGAGGGCGGGGACGGCGGCGCTAAAGATGGCTGCTGATACCATCAAAGCAGGGTCGGCCAAGAACGTCCTGGTGACTGCCTCGGATTTGCGCATGGGCAGTGGAGGTATGGATAGCGCCTTCGGGGACGGCGCGGCGGCTTTCGTTATCGGAGAAAAAGATGTTATCGCCACGTTAGAAGCAAGCTACTCTTTGTCTAATGAGCTTCTGGATGTCTGGAGGGCGAGCGGAGGGAAGCAGGTCCGCTCGTGGGAAGACCGCTTCGTCTTCGAGGAAGGATATCTTAAAGTACTGACGCAGGCGGTCAAAGATTTCTTCGAAAAATCCACCCTGACTGTCAAAGACATCAATAAAGCAGTCATATACGGTCCGGATTTGCGCCGTCATCGGCAGATGGTCGGCGCGCTCGGCCTGAAACCGGAGCAAGTGCAGGAGCCGTTTTTCGATAAGCTGGGGAACACCGGGACGTCTTTTATCCCGATGATGCTCGTCGCCGCCCTGGAAAACGCTAAACCCGGCGATAATATCATGGTAGGAAGCTACGGCGACGGCGCCGATGTCCTTCTTTTAAAAGTAACGGATAAAATAAAAAATCTCACGGGGAAATGGGGCATGAAGCGGAGTCTGGCATCGAAAATGATGATGCGCAATCAAAGTGAGTATCAAACATATAAAGAGTTCGCTGCGGCTGACCCCGAGCAGTTCGGCGGGGCATCGGCTTCGGTCGTCGCCAGGGAGCGGGACGCCATTTATGCCCTGCACGGCGTTAAGTGCCGGACCTGCGGCACCGTCCAGTATCCCCCTCAAAGAATTTGCACTCACTGCCACACCAAAGACAACTTCGAGCCTTACTCCTTCGCCGATAAAAAAGGCAAGGTCTTTACCTTTACTCTAAAGTACGGCGGTGATATCCCGGCCTTCGCGCGGCCGGGGGTGGACACCATGGTGGACTTCGAAGGGGGCGGACGGGCGCTCTTCGGCATGACGGACATGATAGCGGATAAAGTCAAGGTTGGCATGGACGTGGAGATGAGCTTCCGGACTCTCGGCGCGGGCGGGGGCATCCATAACTATTACTGGCGCTGCATGCCGCCGCGTCCTTCTGCGGAAGGACTGGCTGGGGAAGGAGGGAAAATAAATGGAAAGTATTAAAGATAAAGTAGCCATCGTCGGCATGGGCTGCACCAAGTTCGGGGAAAACTGGGAAAAAAGCGCTGACGATATGCTCGTGGACTCGGCAATGGAAGCCGTTGCCGACGCCGGTATCGAGATGAAGGATATCCAGGCGGTCTGGTTCGGCAGCACGCGCATCAACACCGCCGAGCCCTGCGCCACGGCACTCAAGACCGAATATATTCCCGTGACACGCGTGGAGAACCTCTGCGCTACCGCTACGGAAGCCCTCCGCAACGCCTGTTTCGGCATCGCTTCCGGCGTGTATGATGTCGTTATGGCTATCGGAGTGGAAAAGCTCAAGGACCAGGGCATGGGTGGCCTGGGCACGGTCAGCGGCGCCGGCGGCAACGGCACGATGGAGTGGGGCATGTCCGC
>CAYXOZ010000137.1:0-4613 GCA_964467135.1 uncultured Dehalococcoidaceae bacterium | reverse complement strand
AGCCTTGGCGTAGGCCGGGATGGCGGAATGGAAGACGCAGCGGACTTAAAATCCGCCGGAGCAATCCTTGTGGGTTCGAGTCCCTCTCCCGGCACCAGGTAAAAACGGGCTATAGTGTAGATTAATAAAATGAAAAAAGAGACTAACCGGCCCAAAGCGCCCGTAAAAACTGTCGATGCTTATCTGGCGGCGCTCCCTCCGCAAGCCAGGGCCACTCTGGAAAAACTTCGCGCGGTCATTAAGGCCACCGCCCCGCAGGCTGAAGAATACGTCGGCTACGGGATGCCCGGCTATAAATACCACGGGGCGCTGGTCTACTTCGCCGCCTTCCCCAACCATCTCAGCTTTTTCCCGGCGAGTAAATCCATTGCCAAGACGTTCCTCCGTGAACTCAAGCCTTTTGAAACATCCGGCACGACCATCCACTTCTCGCCGGAAAAACCCCTCCCCGCGGCTCTCGTGAAAATAATCGTTAAGGCGAGGATGCTGGAGAACGAACTGCGCCGGAAAAAGAAGGGGGCGTGAGATGGCCTGGCTGGTAATTATCACCGGTTATATCCTCGGCTCGATACCCACCGCCTACTTCGCCGGTCGTTTCCTTAAGGCCAGAGATATCCGGCAGATGGGCGATGAAAATGCCGGTGCCGCTAATGTTTACCGCGAGCTGGGCCCCGTCGCCGGCATCATGGTAGGCGTTATCGATGCCGCCAAAGGCGCCGTAATCATTCTAATCGCCCAGGCCGCCAATATGCCCCAGGCCGTCGTTTTAATCTGCGGCGCCGCCGCCGTCGTCGGTCATAACTGGCCGGTCTTTCTCGGCTTCCGGGGCGGGCGCGGCGTCAGCACCACCATCGGCATCTTGCTGGTGCTCGTCACCATCCCTGTGCTGGTGCTGGCATTGCCCACCCTTTTGATCCTTATTTTCAAAAGAAATGTCACCCCGTCCATGGCTTTCTTTTTTATCGCCTTGCCGCTGGTGGACTGGCTGTTCAAAGTACCGGGTGTGCTTATCGCTTACGGCGTGGCTTTGCCTGCCCTGGTGGGCATTACCCACTACCTCCGGACCAGGCCCAGAGAACTGCACCAGCCCTGAAAAGTGTCAGCTGTCCAAATTGCCAGAGCTTAAAGTGACAATTTGACAATAATCGCCTTTTAGTTATATAATATCGTGTAATCACCCGACCGCGCTAATAAAGATATAGAGGTTGTGGTGTGTTGTTTTCAAATATTCCTCACGATTATCCCGGTCCCGTCCCGCGTTCGGTTCTCGTTGCGCTCCGCCCCCGGGGAGTGTCAGCCGGACCTGGTTTTTCCGTATCTAATGGAGCATTAAATCCTACTTTTTTCTAACCGGATTCTTACAGCAATAAAACGATAAGTCATTTAAAATCATTAGGTACCCGGTTGCATTAATCTGGGAGAATGATTTAAGTGGCAGCTAAAAAAGGCAAAGGGCTGGTCCAGGTCTTTACCGGCGGCGGCAAGGGTAAGACGACGGCGGCCCTGGGCACGGTGCTCCGGGCGGCCGGCCACGGCCTCAAAATATTCATCGTCTTTTTCATCAAGGGTCAATATGCCTCTGGCGAGTTCAGCGCCCTTTCCAAACTCCCCAACGTCAAATTTGCCAGCTTCGGTTTGCGCCAGTTTATCTATAAGAACAATGAGATAAACCCGGAGGAAAAGGCGCAGGCTGAAGCCGCCCTCGCCGCCGCTCGCGAGGCGATTACCGGCGGACTCTACGACCTCGTGGTGCTGGACGAGATTAACATCGCCCTCGACTTCAACCTCATCAAATTGGAAGATGTTCTGCAGCTTATCAGAGAAAAACCGTCCCATGTCGAGCTCATCCTGACCGGTCGCAACGCACCTTCCCGCTTGATTACAGCGGCCGACCTGGTAACCGAGATGGTAAAAATTAAGCACCCGTACGATAGCGGCGTTAAAGCGCGCCGCGGCATCGAATATTAGCCAACGGAGGTGGTTTATGAAAGTGACATTGAGTGTCATCAAAGCGGACATCGGGGGTTACGTGGGGCATTCCGAATCGCACCCCGATATTATCGCCAAGGCCGCCGAATGCCTGAATAAGGCTAAAAGCGACGGCCTCCTCATCGACGGGCACGCCACTAAGTGCGGTGACGACCTGCAGCTTATCATGACCCACGACAAGGGCATCGGTAGCTTCGATATCCACAAGCTCGCCTGGGATACCTTCGTCACCGGCACCAAACTGGCCAAGAAGCTGAAGCTCTACGGCGCCGGGCAGGACATGCTGAAGGATTCTTTCGCCGGCAACGTCAAGGGCATGGGCCCCGGCCTCGCCGAGATGGAGATCGAAGAGAGGACCTCGGAACCGGTGCTGATTTTCATGGCGGACAAGACCTCCGCCGGCGCCTGGAACATGCCTCTTTACAAGATGTTCGCCGACCCCTTTAATACCATCGGCCTGGTCATCGCCGCCAATATGCACAACGGCTTTACCTTCGAGGTGCATGACGTCAAAGAGCATAAGAAAATCAGGTTCAATACCCCGGAAGAAATTTACGATATGCTCGTGCTCATCGGCGCCTCGGCGCGCTTTGCCGTCAAGGCGGTCTATCACCGCGATACGGGTGATATCTCCGCGGTGTCTTCCACCGAGCGCCTTTACGAAAGCGCCGGCCGCTATGTCGGTAAGGACGACCCCGTCTGCATCGTCCGGTCGCAGGGTATCTTCCCGGCCGTCGGTGAGGTGCTGGAGCCTTTCGCCGCCCCTATCCTGGTGCAGGGCTGGATGCGCGGCTCCCACATGGGCCCCCTGATGCCGGTCGCCCTCTGCGACAGCACCCCCGCCCGTTTCGATGGCCCCCCTCGCGTTATCTGCCTGGGCTTCCAGCTCTGTAACGGCACCCTTATCGGGCCCCGCGATATGTTCTCCGATAAATCGTTCGACCGCGCCCGCAACCAGGCCAACGAGATGGCGGATATGATGCGCCGCCACGGTCCTTTCGAACCGCACCGTTTGCCCCTGGAGGAAATGGAATATACCACCATGCCCCAGGTGATGGAAAAACTTAACGGCAGGTTTCAGAGTCTTGATACACCCTTCAAAGCCAGAACTCCTGCTGGCCACTAACAATAAAGGTAAGATACGCGAGTATCAAAGTCTGCTCCGGGGCATCCCCTACAAGATTGTGACCCCGGCCGACCTCGGCATAGCTGTGGCAGTCGAGGAGGCCGGGGTTGGTTTTGAGGAAAACGCCTCTTTAAAAGCCGTTGCCGCCGCCCGGCAGACCGGCCGGCTGTCTTTAGCTGACGACTCCGGTCTTGAGGTCGATGCCCTGGGCGGCGAGCCCGGTCCTCTTTCCGCCCGTTATGCCGGGCAGGGCGCTTCGGACGCGGACAGAATCAACTATCTGCTGAAAAAGCTCAAGAATGTCCCGGAAAAAGATCGCACCGCCCGCTTCCGCTGCATCATCGCCATCGCCGCCCCTCCCGCCCTGTCATTGCGAGGAGTCCCGATGAAATCGGGACGACGTGGCAATCTCAATCAATCGGTCAAACTTTTCTCCGGGGAATGCCGCGGCGTTATTATCGATAAACCAAGAGGCGCTCACGGCTTCGGCTACGACCCCGTCTTTTTCATTCCTGCGCTTGGCAAGACCATGGCTGAACTGACACTGTCCGAAAAGAACAAGATAAGCCATCGGGCGCGGGCGGCGGAAAAAGCCCGCGCCGCCCTCATAAATATGTAGATTTACTTTTTTTCTGGAGTTGCCTTACCGGCAGGAGCTCGATATGGCCGCGAGTGCCCCGGGGCTCCAACTGTAAACGCGGGCCGTCTTCATCCGCCCAGGCAAAGCCGTATAATTCCGGACTAAAGGTCTCCAGCATCGCCCAGAGGTCCATGATGGCCCCGGCGGCTTTTTTATCATCATCGTAGGGCAGACCCTGGAAGACCATCATCTGGCACGGCTTAAGGTCGATAATCTCATACCCCTTCGGCGCTTTACCTTTATAATCGGCCGGCATCTCTACGCCCATCACGAACTCGGACGTCCCCGGTTTTCTCAGGTTTTTCGGCAGCCACATCCCGCAAGGCTCGTAAAGGTTACCTTTCACGGCTTTGAGCTCATCGTTAACCCTGTCTCCCACTTCCTGGCAATACTCAAAGTAGTGTACAGCCTTGATACCCCGTTTGAGAATCAGCTTCCTCGCCGGCCTGTTCACAACCTGAATGAAATATGTATTCGGTTTTTTCCTGGCAGCCATTGCTTTCTCTCCAACGGATTTATTATTATTCACATCATTCTAGACTCACCTCTATAATATGTCAAATTAATATTCCTTTTAACTTTTTTACTTTTTATCTGTGTCTTTGACCTTTGACTTTTGACCTTTGATTTTACCCCTCTCTCCCCTTTCCTGTATAATGGTAGCTAGAGGCATCTTATGACTGGTCTTTCCGATTCTTTCCAGCGCCCTATCAACTACCTCCGCATCTCGGTGACGGACCGCTGCAATCTGCGCTGCGTTTACTGCATGCCGGAGGAAGGCGTCGCCCTGATGTCCCACGCCGATATCCTCACCTACGAGGAAATTTATGCCGTAGTCAAGGTTGCCGCCGGGCTCGG
>CAYXOZ010000136.1:0-4630 GCA_964467135.1 uncultured Dehalococcoidaceae bacterium | reverse complement strand
ATCGGGAAGAGCGGATATAAAATCATGAAAGAAACGATATGCGCGAGGAAAATAAGAATGACCAATCCGATTAACGGCCACCTGAGCTTCCGGGGACGACTGCCCTTAAAAATATCGATAAGCTGGGACATACCCATGCCAACGCCCAGGCAGATAGCCCCGATCGTCGGGTAGAAGTAGAAAACATAGCTGATTCTATTCGTCAGCAGGCTCATAGGTATCCAGATAAGGTAGGTGCTGGCGAACCACGCCGCTCCGAAAAGTCCGGCTTCGTCCCGCCTGATAGCCCTATAGAGCAAATAGGCGAAAGCCGGGATGATAAGGGCCCAGATGGAAGGGCTGATAGTCGCGATGTAGTGCGGGACCCACCAGTATGGCATGGCTTTATAGTTGATAACCCACTCCCAGGGTCGGCTCATGCTCTCATGGGTGCTGTTCTCGAAGGTAATACTGCTCGTCAGGCTCAGCATGGTCTTGATACGGTGAAAGGGGTCGGGCACCTGGGAAAAATCCTGAATGATAATGTATTCCAGCAAAGGCAACAGTACCACGAAAGTAATAATGGAAAGCACAATCGTCATGGCGAACCAGCGGGAGCGGTTGACCTTGCTGGCAAACCAGTGAATAATCATAACGGGCATCGCCAGCGCGCCGTTGAGCTTGGCCAGCACGCACAGTCCCGCGGTGATACCGGCGGCAAAGTACCTCCGCAGCAGGTAAAGCAGGAACGCCCCGAACATGAAGAAGACGTAAAAAACATCGAGCATAGCCACGCTGGACTGAATAAACATCAGGTTTTCAAATCCCAGCAGAAAAGTGGCGATGGAGGCGGTCCGGCGCGACAGGTTGAGCTGGCGGCAGATGAAATAGAACAGGACGATACTCCCGGTGCCGAGGAGAATCGAGAAAAAGCGCCAGCCCAGCTGATTGTCCCCGAAAATCTCTATCCCGGCCGTGATGAAGAGCTTCCCCAGCGGCGGGTGCTCCTGGAACCGGACGGTGTGATTTTCGCTGACACCCCGCGCCTCGTTAACGTAGTAAGTTTCATCCAGGATGAGCTCTTTAGGGTTATTAACGATAGCGAAATGCAGGGCAAGCGTGGTCACCACTATCAGACAGAGCCAGAAATATTCCCACCGGTAGAACTTTTTAAGAAAGGGAAGGACCGTTTTCAAAGGAAAAAACTCCGTTTTTTCTTTAAATAACAATTATTTCTTATTATACCCCTTCAGATTATATTTGCCTATGCGCATGTCCGGAGGGGGAAATTTCCGGTGCTCACCCCCTTACCCCCTCTCAAACAGATTTACAGTGCAAATTCAAGGTTCTTTTGTTTGAAAGGGGGACGAAATAAAAGAGGGGCTGCGCCCCTCTTAGACGCCCTGTTTTTTAAAACCCTTTACCTATTTTGCTTAAAGGATTATAATATATTGGTCTATTAAATAGAACGGGAAATACATACCGGAGGATAGAGCTTGGGAGTCTTATTCATCGTCGCTGCGGAAGAAGGGACGGGCAAGACCGCCATCAGCGCCGGACTGGCCATCAACTACGTTAACGACGGCAAAAAGGTCGGCTATCTCAGGCTGTCCCCCGGAAAAAGCGCCCCTAACGACACCGACTTCATGAAACAAATCGAGGGGGTCGAAGTCACCGAGGAAACTCATCTCAAGCGCTACGACGTCGTCCTGGCGGAAGGCAGCACCGGCGCGAGCGCCGATGATGAAGCGAGTCGTGCCGCCTACGCGGCGGCAAAAGAGATGAAAGCCAGAGTAATCGCCGTGGAAACATATTCCCATAAGGAATCTCCTTACATCGACGCGTATAAAGGGTTCGGCAAGAGTCTACTGGGGGTGGTGGTCAATAAAGCGCCGGAAAGCCAGCTCAAGCGCATCCGTGAAAAAGTAACCGCGGAATTCGAAGCGGCGGGGATAAAGCTGCTCGGCGTTATCCCGGAAAACCGTACCCTGCTGGCGATAACCGTCGGCGAGCTGGCGGAAAGCATCGGCGGAAGGATACTCAACAACGACGAAAAAGTAGCCGAACTGGTGGAAAATTATATGCTCGGGGCGATGGTAGTGGACTCCGGGCTCGACTACTTCGGGAGAAAGAACCGGAAAGCCGCCATCATCCGTCACGACCGGCCGGACATGCAGCTGGCCGCGCTGGAGACATCGACCGCCTGCCTCGTCCTCAGCGGCAGCCCCGACAGGTCGGGGCCGGTCCCCAACGTGCTCCATAAAGCGCAGAGTCGCGGTATCCCGGTCATCGCCGCGAGCGCCGCGGTTAACGACATCGTCACGACCATCGAAGAAACTCTACTCAGGACCAGAATGGGGCAATCGAAAAAGCTGGCCGCCCTGGCCGAAACGGTAAATAAGTACCTGGATACGAAGTCATTAGCTCAGCCGGAGAAACCGGCGGTAAAAGGAGGATAGCCAAACCGGATTAACGGTCCCGCAGACTTTTTAATGCCCGCTCCTTAACAACGGGTGCGGGGAGGTTCCTGGGGTGGCTCTATTGCTCTGGGACTTTTTATTTAATACACTGTGAATAAAGGACCGGTCCCGGCGTAAAAGCCCGACCGAAAACATAAAAAAATATTTAAAGGGGGGCAGGTGATTGAATGCATTAGGAAGACATCTGCTGGTTGAGCTGTACGACTGCGATAAAGAAGCGTTGAATGACGTCAACTTTCTCCGCCAGGCCATGCTCGATGCCGCCATCGAGTGCGGTGCGGTGGTGCTCGGCGACTCCTTCCACCGGTTCAGTCCCCAGGGGGTCAGCGGCGTCGTCATCATCGCCGAATCGCACCTCTCCATCCATACCTGGCCGGAATACGGCTATGCCGCGGTCGACGTCTTTACCTGCGGCACGACCGTCCAGCCCGACAAGGCCGCGAAGGTGCTCATCGAAAAGCTCGCGTCCGGGAACCACTCGATAGTAGAGATTCCACGGGGAGTCCTGGTGACCGTGTAGGGCATGGACGGAAATATGGATACCGACCCGGATAAATGGCTGCGCGATAAGATAAACGAGGACCTGTATCACCTGCATCGCCTCGACGAAGAGCTCTACAGCGGACAGACCAAATACCAGACCGTCCGGGTCGTCCGCACCCGCGGCCTCGGCCTGTCCCTGGTGCTTGACGGCAAGATACAGTCCAGCGAGGTCGACGAGCACATCTACCACGAAGCCCTGGTGCACCCTGCCATGCTGGCCCACCCCCGCCCGGAAGCGGTCTTTATCGCCGGGGGCGGCGAGGGCGCCGCTCTCCGCGAGGTACTATCGCATAAAACGGTAAAGAGAGCGGTGATGGTGGAAATAGACGAGGAAGTGACCGCCCTCAGCCGGAAATACCTGCCCTTTCTGAGTCGCGGGGCTTTTGAAGACAAGAGGGCCGAAATATATCACGTCGACGCCCGCGACTACCTGGAAAAATCCAGAGACAAGTACGACGTCATTATTATAGATTTACCCGACCCCATTGAAAAAGGACCCGCCTATCTGCTTTTCACGCAGGAATTTTACAGAATCGTCCTGGACCGGCTTACCGAAAACGGGATTATCGCCGTCCAGGCCGGCTCCGCCTCGCCGACGGAGCTGCTTAATTTAACCGCCGTATATAATACCCTGCGAAGCGTTTTCCCCATCGTCGTCCCGTATACCACCTACATGCCGGCTTTCGGGGGGCCGTGGGGTTTTTGCCTGGCCTCGAAAAAGTCAGACCCATCGCAGTTTGCTGCCGGAGAGGTGGAAAAAAAGATAAAAGAGAGAGGGGTGGAAGGGCTAAAGTTCTACGACGGACAGAGCCACCGGGGCATGTTCTCCCTGCCGAGATACATCAGGGAAGCCCTGGTGAAGCAGGGAAGAATCATCACGGATAAAAAGCCGCTCTATCTCTACGGCAAATAGTCGTCCCGAAAAGCAACAGGCTGGCGAATATTACATCCACCAGCCTGTATTTTGTTTTGCGAGTGGACCGCTAGCGATTGGTTCTCATCTTGGAGAAGCACTCGCTGCAATAGACCGGGCGGCCTTCGCGGGGCTCGAAGGGTACTTCGGTTTCTTTACCGCACTCGGCGCAGACCGCAGGGTACATCTGGCGCGCTTTGCCGCCGCCGCTGGAGCCGTAACGCTCGGCTTTCCGGGCCTGCCGGCAGGTGGGGCACCGCTTGGGCTCATTGGTGTAGCCTTTGGACTGGAAGAACTCTTGTTCGGCGGCGCTGAAAGTGAACGAAGACCCGCAATCGGCACACTGGAGTGTCTTATCTTGAAAAGCCAACGGATGACCTCCTTTCCTTAAAATAGTTGGCTAGTGAAGGTCATCCGTAACGGGGTCAGGAAAGAGACGTTTCTTTGCATGTGATGAACCTAGACTGAAAACCACCAGAGGCTATTATATATCGAAGAAAGGCAATTTGCAATAGCTGGAAGGTAATATTTTTACGATTTTCCGCAATAAGTGTGCTATAATTTTTACATTAACGGGGGGCCGTAGTTCACTTGGGAGAACGTCTGCTTTGCACGCAGGAGGTAGGGGGTTCGAATCCCCCCGGCTCCACTTGGGGGTTCAATAGGCAGAACCATATCCTCACTATTGTGCCAGTTAGCGGGTACGGGGAGTTTG
>CAYXOZ010000135.1:0-4716 GCA_964467135.1 uncultured Dehalococcoidaceae bacterium | reverse complement strand
GAAGACATCCGGCGCACCCTCGCCCGCATCGCCCACGAAATCATCGAGCGCAACAAGTCCACCGACTCTCTCGTCCTGGTGGGACTGCATACCCGCGGCGTGCCCCTGGCAAAACGCCTCGCCGCCAGCATTGAAAAATACGAAAACTCCCGGCTGGTCGTGGGCGCCCTCGACTTCAGCCTTTACCGCGACGACCTCGACCCCGCGGAAGTAAATAACGTGGTCGGGCGCACGGATATCCCCTCGGATATTAATGACAAGTCCGTCGTGCTCGTCGATGATGTCCTCTATACCGGCCGCAGCATCCGCGCCGCTATGGACGCCCTTATCGACCTCGGCCGCCCCCTTTCCATACAGCTCGCCGTCCTCATCGACCGCGGCCACCGCGAGATGCCCATCCGCGCCGACTACGTCGGCAAGAACATCCCCAGCGCCCGCCACGAGGATATCCAGGTCCGCCTGACCGAGACCGATGGCGTCGATGAGGTTGCCATCGTTAGTCTTACCGGTAATGATGCCTCCAGCCATACGGCATCGATGTTGAAATCGGGAAAGGAGAAGTTACCATGAGCCTGACGAACCGTAGCCTGGTAACTATAGACGACCTCTCCAACGGCGAGATGACGGCGCTCTTTACCCTGGCCGACGAGATGGCCGCGAACATGGAAGCGCAGCACGGCCTCTGCCAGGGCAAAGTCATGGCCAGCCTTTTCTTCGAGCCGAGCACCCGCACCCGACTCTCCTTCGAGGCGGCCATGCACCGTCTCGGCGGCAACGTTATCACCGCCTCGGATGTCGGCGCCAGCAGCCTGGCTAAAGGCGAGAGTATCGCCGATACTGCCAGAATCGTCGGCAGCTATGCGGATATCATTGTGGTCCGCCATCCCTGGGAAGGCGCCGCGAAAGTCGTCGCCGATTACGCCGGTATTCCCGTGATTAACGCCGGCGACGGCGGCCACCAGCACCCCACCCAGACCCTCCTCGACCTTTATACGATTATCAAGGAACGTCACGGCATCAAGGGACTGAAGATAGCCCTCTGGGGCGATTTAAAGTACGGGCGTACCACTCACTCTCTTATTTTTGCCCTGGCCCGGTTCGGCGCCGATATCCTCTTCTGCCCCAGTCCCGGTCTCGAGGTGCCCAAGCACATCATCGATAAACTGGTTACCGAGTACGGCGGTGAGGTGGAAACGCTGGACGAAACGGAAAAGACCGAAAAGGATAATGTATTTCCCGTGGATGCCATTTATACCACGCCCAACAGCCCCCACCAGCTGGCGATGATGCCGGATATCAGCGTACAGGTAGAGCTGAGGGGAGGCGTGGACGCCCTTTATGTTACCCGACCCCAGAAAGAGAGATTTTCCGTCAGCGAAGAAAGCCAGGGCTTGAAGGGAAAATACCTGGTGGTGGATAAAAAGCTCCTCCGGGGCAAGGCGTTCAAGAAATCGCTGGTCATGCACCCGCTCCCCCGTATTGATGAGTTAGCTTATGAAGTTGATGCCGACGAGCGGAGCATGTACTTCAAGCAGGCCGCCCGCGGCGTGCCGGTGCGGATGGCGGTAATCGCGGCGTTCCTCGGGGTTAAAGAAGTTAAAATCCCCAGGATAGACTCTCCGCCGCCGGTGGAATACCATACTTATCGCCATGAAATCAGCCCGGTGTGTCCCAATCCGAGATGCGTCTCGATTCAACCAACCGAGACGAAATATCTCAAACCTGAGTTCAAGGTTGTGAACATGCATCCCCTGACGCTGCGTTGCGTCTATTGCGAGCATGGCTTCGAGCCGAAATTCGTGGCGAGCACGGACTGGCACGAGCATAAACTGGATACCAAGAAATACCACAGCGCCGACAGTCACTGGACCAAAGACATCCGGCCGGAGAACCTGATTGTTTTTAATTCGGAGGAGGAAGCCCAGGCCCACGGCTTTAAGCCGAGCCACTTTACGGGAGGACATCACTAGAAAATGCCTGAATCTTTGCTTATCAGGGGCGGTCGTATCATCGACCCCTCGCAGGATATCGATAAGACCGGCGACCTGCTCGTCCGCGACGGTAAAATCGACTGGCTCGTAGATGGCAGGCTGCCTGAGGCGGACTACGACATCCTGGACGCTGGTGGACTCATCGTCTGCCCGGGCTTTATCGACCTGCATTGCCATCTGAGGCAGCCCGGCTACGAGGAAAAGGAGACCATCGCCACGGGGACGCGGGCGGCGGCGCGGGGCGGCTTTACCACCCTCTGCTGTATGCCCAATACCAGCCCTCCCCTGGACAACGAGGCGATGCTGAACTACGTGAGGACAGTAGCCGCCCGGGAGGGTGTTGTACGTGTGTTCCCCATCGGCTGTATCACGGCGGGGAGAAAAGGGGAGGAAGCGGCCGATTGGAATGAAATGGAAATGAACGGCGCGGTCGCCTTTAGCGACGATGGCTCTCCGGTGACCGACCCCGCTATCATGCGCCGCGCCCTGGAGTACAGTCGCGACTTTAGTCGACCCATTATCGACCACTGTGAAGACCTGCCTCTGACTGAGGGCGGGCAGGTCAATGAGGGTGTTGTGGCGCTGGAAATGGGACTGCGCGGTATGCCCGCCGCCGCCGAGGAAAATTTCGTTAAACGCGATATCGCGCTGGCGAAAGAGACCGGCGGTCACTTACATATCGCCCACGTGAGCACGGAGGGCTCGGTCGACCTTATCCGGGCGGCCAAAGAGGAGGGCGTGCACGTTACCGCCGAGGTCACGCCCCACCATCTCACCCTGACCGAGGAAGATGTTTTAAAGTACGGTACACTGGCCAAGGTCAACCCGCCGCTGAGGACGAAACGGGATACCGTCGCTCTGCTGCGGGCTATAAATGACAGCGTTATCGATATTGTGGCGACCGACCATGCCCCGCACACTAAAGCGGATAAATCCTGTGAGTTTTCCAGGGCGGCTTTCGGCATCAGCGGACTGGAAACGGCTTTAGGTTCTCTCGCGGGGCTGATTTTAACTAGCGAGCTAAGCCTGAACAACATGATTGCGGCGCTGACGATGGGCCCGGCCCGGGTGCTGGGCTACGCTAAGCTGGGCACATTGGAGACCGGCGCGCCCGCGGACATCTGCATCTTCGACCTGCACAAGGAGTGGCTGGTCGATACGGAGAAATTTGCCTCCAAAGGTAAAAATACTCCTCTGGCCGGACGGACGCTGAAGGGCAAAGTCATGGCGACGATTTACATGGGCAATCCGGTATATATGGACGAATCCATGCGCATCAAGGAAAGGTACGAGGTATAGGGGCGTTTAAGAGGGGCAACGCCCCTCTTCTAAATCCTCCCCTTCCCCGCGAGGGGATGGGGATTAAGGGGATAGGGTGATAACAAATGACTAAACCGGCAATCCTGGTCCTGGCTGATGGCTCGGTCTACGAAGGCAACGCCTTCGGGGCGGAGACGGATGCCATCGGCGAGGCGGTCTTTAACACCAGTATGGCGGGCTATCAGGAAATGCTTACCGACCCCTCTTACGCCGGGCAAATCCTGATTCCCACCTATCCGCTCATCGGCAACTACGGCACGAACAATGAAGACGACGAGTCGCGGCGGATACAGGTGAGGGGCTTTGTCGTTAGGGAGGAGTGCGACCTGCCCAGCCATTACCTTAAAAGCAAGACCGTCCACGAATATCTTGTCGCAGGCGGTATTCCCGGGATATGGGGCCTGGATACCCGCGCCATCACCCGGCGCCTGCGCTCGGCGGGGGTGATGATGGGCATGATAACGTCGACGAAGACGCCGGCGCAGGCCCTGGAAGCGATAAAGAAGGCCCCCGATTATGGCTCTATCGATTTCGTTAAAGAGGTCACCTGCGAGAAACCCTACGAGTGGCGGAACGATGACAAGTCCCGGTTCCACGTGGTGGCGCTGGACTGCGGTCTTAAGTTCAATATCCTGAAGCTGCTGGCGGCCCACGGCTGCCACAGCACCGTCGTCCCCTGCACGGCGTCGGCGGAGGAAATCTTAAAGCTCAAGCCGGACGGCATCCTGCTTTCGCCCGGCCCCGGTGACCCCGACAAACTGGACTACATTATGAATACCGTGAAAAACCTGGTGGGGAAAAAACCCATCATGGGCATCTGCCTGGGCAACCAGATGATACACCGGGCTTTCGGGGGGAAACACTTTAAACTAAAGTTCGGGCACCGCGGCGGCAACCATCCGGTGCGGGAGCTCGCCACCGGGCGCATCCACATCACGGCGCAGAACCACGGCTATGCCGCCGACCCGTCGACGGTCAGCAAGGAACTTGAAGTGACGCACATTAACCTTAACGACGGCACTGTGGAGGGCATTCGCCATAAAGAGCTGCCCGTCTTCGCCGTCCAGTACCATTCAGAAGCATCCCCCGGCCCGCTGGACAACGTGTATTTATTTGAACAGTTTGTGGAGATGATGGAGGATAGTAAAAAGTAATGTCATTCTGGGGCGAGCGCAGCGAGTCCGAAGAATCCGTCTTCTCCCATGAAGAAAAACGGATCCTTCGCTGTGCTCAGGATGACAGATTAGCAGGGCGTTTGAGAGGGGCGCTAGCCCCTCTCCCTAAAACCTCCCCCTCTCCTGCGAGGAGAGGGGGAACGAGGGGGTGAGGTAAAGAAAGATGGAAAGACAATTTTCGGAAAGGCAATTGATTAGGTGGGCAATTCCAGGTTGGATAACTTTGTTTA
>CAYXOZ010000134.1:0-4722 GCA_964467135.1 uncultured Dehalococcoidaceae bacterium | reverse complement strand
GGGTGAGCTGGTAGCCGGCCACCGGCAGGATGGAGGTGTGCCAGATGCTGCCCTCCCTGAATACGGCGACATCGGTGGTGCCTCCCCCGATGTCCGCCATGATGACACCCACCTGCTTTTCATCCTCGGTCAGGATGGCCTCGCTGCTGGCGAGGGGTTCCAGGACCAGGTCCTCGATGTCTATGCCGATACTGCGGATGCACTTTACGAGATTCTGAATGGAGGTCACGGCTGCCGTAATGACATGCGTTTCCACGTCGAGGCGAAATCCGTGCATGCCGACCGGGTTCTTGACGCCCGCCTGGCCATCGACCGTATAACTGCGCGGGATGACGTGCAGCAGCCGGCGGTCGGTGGCGGTCTTCACGCTCTGTGCCGAGGCGAGGACTCTCTTTAAATCGTCGGGTCGCACGACACGGTCGTTGCGCGTAATAGCGACCACGCCGTGGTTGTTCATCGAGGTGACATGGCGTCCGGTGACGCCGATATAAGCCGATTCCACCCTGCAGGCGCTGGTCTGTTCGGCTTTTCGTACTGATTCGCGGATTGATTCTCTGGCTTCGTTAATGTTGACTACCAGGCCCTTGTGGAGACCGTGCGACGGGGTAATACCCACACCTACTACTCGAGGGCTGCCCCCATCGCTGACATCCGCCATGATGGTGCATATCTTGGTAGTCCCTACATCTAGCGAAGTTACTATATTCCGTTTTTTCATCTGCCCTCCTTAGTAACTGGAATTTTCTTTGGATTTGTGGTTACCCCGTTCTTACATATAATAGAGACCTCCTTTCAGAACCTCGTATTATTCAAGCTGCTAAAAATGCTGTCTTAATCTTCTGTAATAACGCCGGCCGGCGCCAGCCCTGTGACCTCGCGATGGTCAGGAAATCGTGGTCTTCCGTCGTGGCGTAGCAGTCGCCTGGCGCGATGATGCGTTCCGCCGCTCTCAGTTTGGCGCTCCTGCTCCGCGGGTTATTTCTTATCTCGGTGTCCGTGGGGACGATGACTTTACGGTTAATGAGTCTTAGGGAAGGCGTGTGGCCGCAAACGCAGGTCGGGGTGGTTGGCGGGCAGATACAGCCCCGCGCTTCTCTTTGCATATATTGTTTTACGATGCGGTCTTCCAGCGAGTGATAGCTGATGACCACCAGCCTGCCTTCGTAGCCGAGGAGGTCTACCGCCTGCTTTAGCGCCGATTCCAGGTGCTCCAGCTCGTCGTTGACCGCGATGCGTAGCGCCTGGAAAGTCCTGGTGGCCGGGTGCAGTTTGCCCCTCCGGCCGACCGCTTTTTCGATTATTCCGGCGAGCTGACCGGTTGTCTCTATCGGCCGCTCTTTAATGATAGCCCGGGCGATACGTGCGCTCTGGCTTTCCTCGCCGTAGCTTCTGATGATACCGGCGAGTCGCGTCTCCGTGGCGGTATTAACGATGTCGGCGGCGGTAGTTCTCTGGCCGGGGTCAAATCGCATGTCCAGCGGGGCGTCATGCTGAAAGCTGAATCCGCGCCCGGTCCCGTTGAGCTGTAGCGAGGAAAGTCCCAGGTCGAAGAGGATACCGTGCACGGGGAAAAAGTCGTATTTGATGCAGATCGACTGTAAATTGACGAAATTGTCGTTAATGATAAGGATGGATTCCAGGGAGCCTTTGAACCTCTCCCTGGCGGCTTCTATCGCGGCCGGGTCCGCGTCAATACCGAGCACCTGGCCGCCCGGCGAGCTTTTTTCAAGGATAGCGGCGGCATGACCGCCGCCGCCGAGAGTGCCATCTATATAACGACCCCCCGGCTGGACAGCCAGGGCTTCGAGTACTTCGGAAAGAAGGACCGGAGTGTGGATGGAGGCTGACCCGCGTTTTATCATTACTTGGTTTCCAGGCTTTCGATTATCTGCCATGCCTGTTCCTGGCTGATATTCTTCTCTTCCTCCCAGAGTACCTTATTCCATATCTCGAGGTTGGTGTTCAGGCCCACGACGACGATATCATCTGCTATCTGGGCGTATTCGCGTAACGGCGCCGGCAGGGCTATCCTGCCCTGTCCGTCAACCCTGGTGACGAAAGCCTGGGCGAAAAGTGCCCGGTTGAGCCGGCGCATTTTGCTGCGGGTCAGCGGGTTGCTCGTAAATGAGGTGGAGAGCTTTTTCCATTCCGTTACCGTGTAAGCGGTGATGCATTTTTCCGCCCCTTTGGTCAGTACCAGTCCGTCTCTCAGGGCATTTCTGAATCGGGGAGGGATGGGAACTCTGCCTTTGTCGTCTGTTTTATAATCGAACTCGCCATAAAACATATATTTTCCCCACTATTCCCCATTACTATCCATATTTTCCCACATTAAAACACAGTCGCCCACTTTTGTCAAGTATTTTGATTTATATTTTTTACGATTGTGACAGATATGTGATTTGGAGGGTGAAAATGGGGTTCCAGCGGCGGGCACTTTCAACGTGGACGCCAGATGTGATACAATATAATTTGTTTTGCTAAAGAGGCGATGATTAATTTCGGGATACTCACTATCAGCGATAAGGGTTCGCGGGGGCAGCGTCAGGATAAAAGCGGCGAGGTCATCCGTGATATCGTCGCGCGCTTGGAGAGCACCGTGGTTAAGTACGATATTGTCCCCGATGAAATCGAGATTATATCGGCCAAGCTTCTTGATTGGGCGGACGCCCGCGAGATGGACATTATCCTGACCACCGGCGGCACCGGCTTGAGCCGGCGGGACGTTACCCCGGAAGCGACCCTCTCGGTCATTGATAGGGAAGTGCCCGGTATCGCCGAGGCTATGCGGGCCAAGTCTTTGGAAAAAACCCCGATGGCGGTGCTGAGTCGGGCGGTGGCGGGGATGAGAGGCCAGTGCCTTATCATCAACCTGCCGGGCAGCCCCAAAGCGGTCCGGGAGTGCCTGGAGGTTATTTTAACGGCCCTTCCCCACGCCGTGGAAATCATCAGGGGAGAGGTCACGGAGCATTCCATCGGTATGCCGGGATAAACTGAAATGATACGTATCGATATTTTAACGCTATTTCCGCAGTTGTTCGAGGCGCCGTTCGACTTCGGCATTTTTCAGAGGGCTATTGAAAATGGGCTGGTCGATATTAAAGTGCACAACATCCGCGACTACTCGCATGACAAGCACCATACCGTCGACGATTGTCCTTATGGGGGCGGCGCCGGCATGGTGATGCAGCCCGGGCCTATCTTTGAAGCGGTGGAAAACATCAGGGAAAATCTCCCGGAAGTGGATAGAAATTTTCCTGTTATCCTGCTCACGCCCCAGGGACGGCTTTTATCGCAGCCGGTTGCCCTGGAGCTTTCACGTCAACAACATCTCGTCTTTATCTGCGGACATTATGAAGGCGTCGATGAGCGGGTGCGCGAGCACCTGGCCACCGACGAAATCAGTATCGGCGATTACGTTCTGACCGGCGGCGAGCTGCCGGCGCTGGTGGTCATCGATGTTGTGCTGAGGCTCCTGCCCGGTGTCCTCGGCTCGGAACAATCGCCGCTGGAGGATTCCCATGCCGGCGGCCTGTTGGAATACCCCCAGTATACCCGCCCCCCGATTTATCGGGGCTGGACGGTGCCGGAGGTACTGCTTTCCGGCAACCACGCCCAGATCGCCAGGTGGCGCCGCGAGCAGATTATCCGCCGCACTCTGGAGCGCCGGCCTGACCTCCTTGATAAAGCGGACCTTGGACTTGAAGATAGAAAACTGGTCGAACGCCTGACAGCCCCCAAGCAGTCGGGGGCGCGGGCTAATAACGGATAGGGAGTCTTAACATGGATGTTTCATCGCTGGTTGAAATTAAAAAGAACCCGAAAATCCCGGATATCGCCCCCGGCGATACTGTCCGGGTCAGCGTTAAAATCGTGGAGGGTGGTAAGGAACGCATCCAGGTCTTCCAGGGCGTTGTCCTCAAGATAAAACACGGCGGCAACGGCGCCGGCTTTACCGTCCGGCATGTCGCCTTCGGTGTCGGTGTCGAGCGGACCTTCCCTTACAACTCGCCGCTCGTGGAAAAAGTGGAGATTGTCCGGCAGGGTAAAGTACGCCGTGCCCGTCTCTATTATCTGCGCGGACTCAGCGGCAAGGAAGCCCGCCGTAAGATAAAACGTGTCGAGCGAAAGGTCCGGGAGCAGGTCGGCGAGGAGCTCCTGGTAGCGCCGCCGGAAGAAGAGGTCGTGGAGCCGGTCGCGGCGGAGGTGAAACCGGAAGCCGCTGCGGCTCCTGCGTCCGCCCCTGAAGTTAAAGCCCCTGAAGCGGTAGAAAAGCCTGTTGAGGCTGCTAAACCCGCGCCGGCCATGGAAAAACCGCCCGCCCCGGAAGCTCAGGCCGCCCCTCCTTCCGAGGCCAGGGAAGAACCGCCCAAATCATAATCGACCATCTGTTTGTCGGGGTGTCGGTATGAAATACGCCGAGGTCAGTGTCAACTCACCGGCCGCCCGGCGCCGCGCTTTCAGCTATGCCGTTCCTGCCGGCGTGGATGTCCGCGAGGGACAGGCGGTGCTGGTGCCCTTCGGCGAAAAAGTCCTCCAGGGCGTCGTCCTCGAGCTCGGTTCGGTCCCGGCGGTCGAAGACACCCGTGAGATTATCGATGTTATCACGCCCGACCCCGTTTTGTCTCCGCAGCATTTAGCGCTCGCCCGCTGGATAAGCGATTACTATCTCTCGCCCCTGTTCGATGCCGTTGCCCTGTTTTTGCCCCCCGGTTTTGAGAG
>CAYXOZ010000133.1:0-4728 GCA_964467135.1 uncultured Dehalococcoidaceae bacterium | reverse complement strand
CCGACCAAGGGCTTATGAGTCCCCTGCTCTACCACTGAGCTACGCTACCAGCATAAAAAAATATAGCATCAATCCCTTGACACTGTCAATGCTGCCTGATAACGTGGATGCTTACCGCTTTGAAGGTAGCGTAGACCTGAAGACCTTTTTGCAGACCCATTTCTTCGGCGGACTTACGGGTGACCAGCGAGACTAAAGGGAAACCGCAATCTATCCCGACGCGGCAAAGGGGCCCGTCGAAAACCAATGAACTAATCGTCCCAACCAGACAGTTACGGGCGCTGCTGGACAGCTTCGATAAGGCGATAGTCACATCTTCCGGCCGGATACCGACCAGGACTTTTTCTCCGACGCCGCAACCGGTGACCGCTTCAACAACTCCGCCGTTGACGCTGATAACAGCCAGTTGTTTTTCACACGCTGAGATTACGCCATCGATGATATTCTCCATGCCGACGAACTCGGCAACCTCGCGGCTCCGCGGCGATATAAAGACTTCCCTGGCACCGCCGGACTGGACAATCTCGCCGTTCAGCAGCACGCTGATGCGGTCGGCGAGGCGTTGCCCCTGTGACATGTCATGGGTCGCCATAACCACCGTAATGGCATCCCGCCGGATAATACCCCAGATAAGTTCCTCGATTTTAGAGGCGGTAACGGGGTCGAGATTAGCGGTCGGCTCGTCAAGAAGCAGCACATCCGGCCGGGTAACCAGCGCCCGGGCGATGGCCACTCTCTGGACCTCGCCGCCTGATAGCGTCCGGGCATTCCGTTTCCGGTACGCGGCGAGACCCACCGTCTCCAGAATGCCATCTACTTTCTCTCGAGTCTGGCGACGGTCCACACCGTGCCATTTTAAGCCGTAAGCCACATTATCATAGACACCGGTATTAAAGACGACCGGCTTCTGGAGGACGAAAGACATGCGGCGGCGCGCTTTCAGTCTGGCTTTTTCAGAAGCGGTCACGTCAACCCCATCAAACACTATGCGCCCGGTCGAAGGTTTATCCAGCATATCGATAAGACGCAAAAGGGTCGTCTTGCCCGCGCCGGTGGGGCCAATTAAAGCCAGCACTTTACCGCGGTCGAGGCCGACATTGATACTCTTCAGAATGTCGCGTCCGTCCCGCGTCTGGGATACATCTTTTACTTCAATAAACGCCACTATCGCCTCTGCTGTATCCGGTTTAGTACCAGGTTGATGATAAGGGCGATGACGATAAGGATTATACCCAGCGCCATAGAAAGCTCGATATCTCCCTTGGAGGTTTCCAGTGAAATAGCCGTGGTAATAACCCGCGTAAAGCCCTTGATGTTGCCGCCGACCATCAGAGCTAACCCGACCTCCGAGATAGCACGCCCGAACCCGAGAATAACCGCCGCCATGACGGCGAAGCGCGCTTCACGCATTACAACGAGGACGGTCTGCCAGCCGCTGGCGCCGAGGGCGTGCGCGGTATCCGTTACGGTGCGGTCGACGCCGCTCAGGGCGGAAACGGTCAGCCCGAGCAGTATCGGCATTACCAGCAATATCTGCCCGATAACCATCACCGTAGGGGTAAAGAGCAGGTCGAGGCCGCCCAAGGGTCCCGAGCGTGAAAAAAGCACAAAGACGAACAGCCCGACGGTAACGGTCGGCACGCTGTAAAAGGTCTGAATCACGCTGATCAACGTCCGTTTACCGGGGAAGGTGCGGAAATGGATAAGGCTGCCGAGCGGTAAACAGATAACCGAGGCTAGCAGGACCGAGGTAACGGCAATCCTCAGCGATAGCCCGGCGATAGCCATCACCTCCGGGTCGAAGGTAAAGATCAGTTCAAAAGCCTTGACAAGGCCATTCCATATTTCGGTCAATCTTACCTATGCTCCCATTCCGGCATTTAAACAAGATACTTACAGGAAAACGGACCCTGGTTGAACAGCTACAAAATCATTAAAAACGTTATGTCGAGCTAACGCCTTCAGTGCCTGCTCTCCGATGTTAGAAGCGGCAATGCCCTGCGATTGCTCTAAGCGGAAGGCTCGTTACCGGCGCAAGGGGTAAAGAGCTGCAAACCGTACTCAGCAACGCCGTACTTACCGATGAGCTCCTGTATTTCCGGCGAGGTAAGGAACGTTATCAGGTTGTTCGCCATCTTGAGGTTTTTAGCTACCGTCACTTTCTCAGGATTGACAGCGATAGCCGAATACACGTTAAGCAGAATATCTCCCTTGTCCACTATCGGCACGAGGTCAAGGTCGCTTTTAAAGGCGATATAAGTGCCCATATCCGCTAAAGTATAGCCAAGCTTTTCGTTGGCTATCTGGAGAGTAGGGCCCATGCCGCCTCCTGCCTGGACATACCAAGCGCCGGCGTTTTCGACCGCCTCATATTCATAGCCCGCCATTTGCCAGATCCTTTTTTCCATGGAATGCGTGCCGGAATTATCGCCGCGGGAGACGAAGGTGCCTTTGCCTGTCTCGAACAACGTTTTAAAAGCCTCCGCCGGTGTCATGCCCTTGATGCCAGCCGGGTCGGAAGCCGGGCCAACGACAAGGAAATAATTATAGGCGAAGGGCACTCGCTCCACGCCGTAGTTGTCCGAGATAAACTTCAACTCGTTGGGTTTGTCATGGACGGTCAGGACATCGACATCACCGCGCCGACCGTATTCCAGGGCCTGACCGCTGCCCGTATAAAGGATATCCAGCTCGACATCGTATTTTTCTTCAAAGAGGGGCTCCAGATAGCCCCAGAGGCCGGTATCATACAGGCTGGTGGTGGTAGCTACTCTTAATCTGGGCGTGGCGGGTAAAGGGGCTATACCTGTAGGGGTAGGCGTAAGCGTGGGGGTGGGGGTTGTTTCCGCGGTACAACCCGGGAGCACTGTAAACAGCGCCCCTATCATGACGATGGTTATTAAAACTGGCCAGACTCTGCTCTTCATTCTCGTCAACATAGTTCTCCTTTCTCCTGTGGAATGGAAACAAATCAATGTAATGCATGTATTATAACATACCATTCAATGTGAATGCAAAAACTTTGGCGCACTCGCAAACCCTTTGACTGCCGGGCGATACTTCTGATAAAATCAAATTAGTTATTTTAGTGCGCAGAACAAAGGAGAGCGCTCATGAGTATTGAAGGTAAGGTAGCCCTGGTTACCGGCGGCTCTCACGGACTGGGCATCACTCATTGCCTGTCCCTGGCAAAGGCCGGTTGCCATGTCGCCGTTATCGGCTATAGTCACATGGAAAAAGCCAGAGAGGTAGCCGCGGAAATCGTCGCCATGGGCAGGAAAGCCATAGCTATCCGCATGGATGTTGCCAACTTCGAAGAAGTGCAGGCCGGCATCGCACGTATAGAGAAGGAACTGGGGCCCATCGAAATCCTCATCAACAATGCCGCTACCGGCATCGTGCGGGCGGTTACCATCGCCAGGACGAAAATACAGGACTGGGCCAGGGACATAAGCGTCAACCTGACGGGGTCTTTCAATACTATCAGGTGCGTCCTGCCCAGCATGATGGACCGCGGGTGGGGACGTATTATAAATATCTCGTCGATTGCCGGGACCATGGGTGGGGCCGGCCAGTGCAGCTATGCCGCCACCAAGGCAGGTCTCATCGGCCTGACAAAAACCGTCGCCCTGGAAGCGGGGCGTAAAGGCGTGACCTGTAATGCCCTCGTCCTCGGAGTAATCGATGGGGGGGCTTTCCATGAAGTAGCCCCGGAATTCCAGGAGCGTATCGTGAAACGCGTGGCCATGAGGCGTCCCGGCACGCCCCAGGAGCTAAGCAACATCATCGTTTTTCTTGCCTCCGAAGAATCGAGCTACCTTAACGGTGAAGCCATCGAGGTCAGCGGCGGCGCCAACCTGTTTACGTTTTAGCTGTTAGCTACCAGCTGGCAACTGGCGGTTGTCTCCACCCCTTTCACGGATAATTGTTAATCATATAAACAATAAAGGAGTGCATAATGAACGAGGTCGTCATCGTCAGCGGTGTAAGGACAGCCATCGGTAATTACGGAGGCGCGCTCCAGGACGTGCCGGCGGTAAAGCTGGGCAGCATCGTTATCTATGAGGCGCTGAAAAAAGTCGGCCTGAGACCTAAAGGGGATACCAGCTATGCTCCCGAAGTCCTTCGCAACGAGGGACCCATCGAGCTGGAAAAGAAAAACTCCCGGTGGGACGCCTCTTTCCAGGAAGTCCTTATCGACGAGGTCATCATGGGGAACGTCCTCCAGGCGGGGCAGGGGCAGAACCCGGCGCGCCAGGCGGCCATCGGCGCGGGAGTCCCTAAAGAAGTTAACGCCTTCACCGTGAATAAAATCTGCGCCTCCGGCATGAAAGCCGTGGCGCTGGCGGCGCAGTCGATAAAAGCCGGCGATGCCGAGGTTATCGTAGCCGGCGGCATCGAAAACATGAGCGCCGTCCCCTACTACGTCCCCAGGATGCGGTGGGGCGCCAGAATGTTCAACACAGAGATGGTCGACGGCATGGTCCACGACGGACTCTGGGAGATATTCTATAACTATCATATGGGCATGACTTCAGAAAACATCGCCGTGAAGTACGGCATCTCCCGTAAAGAGCAGGACGAGTTCGCCCTGGAAAGCAATAACCGCGCCCTGGCGGCTATTAAAAGCGGCACTTTTAAAGAAGAGATAGTACCGGTAGAGATTAAAGTAAAGCGGGAGACCAAAGCCTTCGATACCGACGAGCATCCCAGGGAGACCTCCATGGA
>CAYXOZ010000132.1:1891-4734 GCA_964467135.1 uncultured Dehalococcoidaceae bacterium | reverse complement strand
CGGAGGAGGTAAGGAAGCACCATAATTAAGCAACTTCGCGTCAACGAACGCATCACGGCCAGAGAAATCCGCCTGGTGGGGGAAAAAGGGGAGCAACTCGGCATTATGACGGCGCTTCAAGCACGGGAGCTGGCGAGAAAGCACGGTCTCGACCTCGTTGAAGTAGCGCCGACGTCGGTCCCGCCCGTTTGCCGGCTTCTCGACTACGGGAAATTCAAGTACGAGCAGCAGAAGAAAGAACAGCAGGCGAGAAAAAGCCAGAAAGTCACCGCTACCCGGGAGATCCGCCTCCGGCCCAAGATAGGCGCCCACGATTTCGAAGCTAAAGCCAGGGTGGCTAAAAAACTGCTGGCGGACGGCAATAAAGTAAAAGTAACGTTGATGTTCCGGGGGCGCGAGATAACGCACCCGGACCTGGGCTGGAAAGTGCTGCAGCGCATGGCGGAAACGCTCGGCGAGGTCGCTTACCCGGAGCGCCAGCCGCTGATGGAGGGGAGAAGGATGGATATCGTCCTGGCCCCCAATAGCGCCAAGCCTAAATTGAAAGTAACCGCGACAACTGTAAAGGAAACCGAAAATGCCAAAGCTCAAAACGCATAAGGGTGCCAAAAGCCGTTTTCATATCACCGGCACCGGGAAAATCATGCGGGTCAAGGGGCCCAAGAGCCACCTGCGCGTCCATAAAGCCAAGCGGGTGCGCCGCCAGTTCGACGAAATGATAGAGCTGAATCCCCGCGACCGCAAGCGCATATCGCGACTGATTCCCTACGGGACGGGAAAATAGAAGGAGCTAATTGCCTAGAGTAAAAAGGGGTGTAACCTCACACGCCCGACATAAGAAAGTCCTGGAGCTGACTAAAGGGCACCGGGGCACCAAGCACCGGCTCATCAGGCGCGCCACGGAGTCGATGATACACTCGCTGTCCTATGCCTATTTCCACCGGCGGGAGCGTAAAGGGGACATGCGCCGACTCTGGATTCTGCGCGTTAACGCCGCCTGCCGCGCCAATGGCATTACCTACAGCCAGTTCATGGACGGGCTGAAGAAGTCCGGCATCGAGATAAACCGCAAGATGCTCGCCGAAATGGCCGTGCGGGAGCCGGAAAGCTTTACCAGCCTGCTGACGCAGGCGACAGGGAAGGCTAAGGATTGAAATATTCCGCTTAACTAAACTCTCTTTCGAGTTCCCCTTCCCTCCCGCGACGGAAGGGGAATTTTTTTGAGAGGCTTGATATAATAAGGGCAATATTATGTCCCAACAGGTTGAAGAGCTAAAGCAAAAAGCGCTGGCGGAGCTAAAGGGAATTGATAATATCAAAGACCTGGAGGCCTGGCGCGTCCGGTACCTGGGCAAGAAAAGCCCGCTGACGCAAATCCTGCGAGGTCTTTCCGCATTATCCATCGAGGAGAAGAAAGCGGTCGGCGCGGCCGCCAACCAGTTGAAAGTCCTGCTGGAAAGCGTTAGCGCCGAAAAAGCTCAGGCACTGCGCGAAGGGCAAATCAAAGCGGCGGCGCAGCAGGAGTCCGTCGATATCACCCTCCCGGGCCGGCCTTTGCCGGCCGGGCGCCTGCATCCCATTACGCAGACCATCGACGAAATGTGTGAGATATTCGCCTCGATGGGTTTCCAGGTGGCGGAAGGCCCGGACGTCGAGTGGGACTACTATAACTTCGAGGCCCTGAATATCCCCGCCGAACACCCGGCGCGCGATGACATGTCTTCGTTCTGGCTCGATACTCCGGCCGGGGAAAAAGGGAAGCAGCTATTGCGCACCCACACCACGGCGGTTACCGCCCGGACGCTGGAAAAAATGAGACCGCCGGTAAGGATTATCGAGCCGGGCCGGTGCCATCGCTACGAGGCCACCGATGCCACTCATATCCCGGTCTTTTACCAGATGGACGGCATCGCCGTGGATGAGGGGATTACCATGGCCGACCTCAAGGGGACGCTCTACGAGTTCTCCCGGCGCTTTTTCGGCCCCGATAGAAAAGTGCGCTTCCGCGTCGACTATTTTCCGTTCGTTGAGCCCGGGGTGGAAATGGCTATCGAATGCAAGGTCTGCCGCGGCGCCGGCTGCCATCTCTGTAAAAACAGCGGCTGGCTGGAGATACTGGGGGCGGGTATGACCCATCCCGATGTCCTGCGGCGCGCCGGCATCGACCCCGGGAAGTATACCAGCTTTGCTTTCGGCATTGGCGTCGAGAGGCCCCACATGCTGCGTTACGGCGTCGATAACGTGAGATTTTACTATTTCAGCGATTTGAGGTTTCTGAGGCAATTTTAGGAAATAACCATGGGAATACCCCTGAACTGGCTGAAAGATTATACTGACCTCGTCCTGCCTCCGGCGGCGCTGGCCGATAAGCTGACGATGGCCGGCTTTGAGGTTGACGAGATAATCACCACCGGCGGCGCCTGGGATAACGTTATCGTCGGGCAAATCACCGCCGTCAATCCTCACCCCAACGCCGACCGCCTCCGGCTGGCTACCGTCGACCTGGGCGGGGAGCAGGAGACCGTGGTCTGCGGCGCGCCCAACCTCAACGCGGGGGACAAGATAGCCTTCGCGAGGGTCGGCGCGCGACTGGTCAACCCCTATAACGGCCAGGTGGAAGAGCTCAAGCCCGCCAAAATCCGCGGCGTCGTCTCGCGGGGTATGGTCTGCTCGGAAAAAGAGCTGGGTATCTCGGAAAGTCACGAGGGCATCATGGTGCTGGGCGCGGCGGCGAAAATCGGCGCGGCGCTGGCCGACTACCTCGGCAATACCGTGCTGGACATCAGCGTGACCGCCAACCGGCCGGACTGCCTTTCGGTGGTGGGCATTGCCCGCGAGGTCGC
>CAYXOZ010000132.1:0-1791 GCA_964467135.1 uncultured Dehalococcoidaceae bacterium | reverse complement strand
GTTATGCTCGAGTACGGGCAGCCCCTGCATTCTTTCGACTACGACCGACTCCGGAAAAAGCAAATCATCGTGCGCCGGGCGAAAGAGGGCGAGAGCTTTTACACCCTCGACGGAACGGAACGCAAGCTAACCGCCGCAATGCTGACCATCGCCGACGGCGAGCGGACGGTGGCTGTCGCCGGGGTCATGGGCGGACTCAACAGCCAGGTCACGGAAAGCACCACGTCCATCCTGCTGGAAGCCGCCAGTTTTAAGGCGGCCAGCATTCACTCTACCGGCCGGCAGTTGGGCCTTACCAGCGAAGCCTCGATGCGCTTCGAGCGCGGTATCAGCGCCGGCCTGACCATACCCGCCCTGAGACACGCCACTCAGCTTATCGCGGAGCTGGGCGGCGGTAAAGTGGCAGCTGGCATCATCGATGTCTACCCCGGTAAAAAAGAAAATAAGCCCATCGCTCTTACGCCTGAAAAAGTTGCCCGCGTCCTGGGTATAGAATACAGCCTCGACCAGATATTAAAGGCGTTGACCGCCCTCGGTATCGAGTGCAAAACGGACGGCTCGCAGGTATCCGCCGTCGCCCCGTACTGGCGCAGCGATATCCGTCTCGATGTCGACCTCATCGAAGAGGTGGCCCGGGTCATCGGCTACGATAAAATCCCCATGACCATGTTGAGCGTTCCCATTCCCCGGCAGGACCCGAGTGCGGCCATCGGACTGAGAAAGAAAATAAGGCACAGCCTGACCGGGTGCGGCTTCGTGGAGATAAACAGCTATTCCCTGACCAGCCTGGAGATGTTGAGTAACCTGTCGCCGGACCGCCGGCCCCCGGAACCCGCGCCCCTGCGCGTCGTCAAACCGCTGACCGTCGAACAGGAGTATTTGCGCCCCGACCTCCGCGCCAACCTGCTGGCGGCCCTGGCGTTCAATCGCAAGCACGAGGACGGCGGCATCCGACTCTACGAGCTGGGCAGGGTCTACCTGCCGCGGCAGAACGACCTGCCCGCTGAGCCCGATATGCTGTGCGGCATTATGAGCGGGCCCAGAACAGTAAGGTCGTGGCTGGGCGCCGACGGCGCCCTGGACTTCTATGACGTCAAAGGAGTAGTGGAGGGGCTGTTCGCTGCCCTGGGCATTGACATCGGTTTTCAAAACAGCCACGATGAAGGTTTGCATCCAGCCCGGCAGGCGGCGATAACTGTCGATAAGGACGGGCAGACTACGGGAATCGGCGTCCTGGGCGAAATCCACCCTAAAGTGGCGGACGCCTTCGAGATTGCCGGACCGGTCGGCCTCTTTGAAATCAACGTAACCGGACTGGTACCGTTGGCGGGTACCTATAAAGTATTCCAGTCCATACCGCGTTTCCCGAGCATCGTCAGGGACATCGCGCTGGTGGTGGACGCCGGTGTCACCAACAAGCAAATACTGGATGTCATCAAGGGTTTTTCTTTAGTCGGTGAGGTCGTCCTTTTCGACGTTTATTCCGGCAAGCAGGTGGCCGCGGGAAAGAAATCGCTGGCTTACCGCCTCGTCTATCAGTCTCCCGACCATACCCTGACCGATGAAGAGGTCAGCAAAGTCCAGACGCAAATCCTGGCGAAGCTGACGAAAGAGCTGGGCGCGACGCTGCGGGCCTGATTACATATTCAAAAAAACGGAGTGTTTAAGGGGGGCATCAGCCCCTCTTTTCTTTTTCCCCTCTCCGCTGGCAAAGGCCCTTGACAAAAACTTACTATATCAGTATAATCAGAAATATCAGAATAATCCTTCTTCTCAAACAAATAACAGGAG
>CAYXOZ010000131.1:0-4742 GCA_964467135.1 uncultured Dehalococcoidaceae bacterium | reverse complement strand
AATACTGAAGCTGATTAGCTACGGAAAAACAAAAAAATATTTAAAAAACGAATAACGAATCCTTCACCACTTTTAGACTTTTAGTTTTAAGATTTATTTTGGTTATTGTATCTTGTATCTTGGTTATTACCCGTATTTCCTCTTTCCCCTAAAAAAGCGTTATAATACCTCTTAGATGAATAGAGGTGTTCTCATATGAACGGCATTATCAAGATAACCGCCCGCCCCAAGCTCCGCTCCCCTAACCTCCTCGCCGCCTGGCCCGGCATCGGCAACGTCGCCATGATACTCTCCAACTACCTTAAAGCCAAGCTTCCTTTCAAAGACCTCGGCTTCCTGGAGCCCTCTTATTTCTTCGACCCCATCGGCGTCCTCGTCAAGGACAACGTCGTCGAAGCCCCCACCTTCCCCCAGAGCCAGTTCTACTACTGGAAAAACGACACCGCGGCCAACGACCTCATCCTCTTCATCGGCGACGACCAGCCCACCAGCAAGGGCTACGACCTCGCCAACTGTATCCTGGACGTCGGTGAAAAGTTCGGGGTCGGCCGTATCTATACCTGCGCCGCGGCCATCACCCGCATTCATCACACCGAGCCCCCCAAGGTCTGGGGCGTCGCCACCAGCCACCTCGTCGCCCGCGACCTCGAGCAATATGACCTCGAGAAAGCCAGCAACCTCCAGATTGCCGGACTCAACGGACTGCTCCTCGGCGTCGCCAAGGAAAGGGCGACCGATGGCATCTGCCTCCTGGGCGAGGTGCCCGTCTACGCCTCCCGTGTCCCCAATCCCATGGCTGCCCTGGCGGTGCTCAAAGTCCTCTCCGCTGTCATCGGTATTAAAATCGACTTCGCGGACCTGGCGAAAATGGCTGTCGAAGCCGGCGAGCGTATCAAGCAGGTCGCCGCCCAGGCCATGGAAGAGTATATCGACTACTTTACCGAGCCCATCTGGGAGCGCGGCGAGGAAGACGACGAGGAAGAAGAAACCAATTAAACGTGCTATTCACGTTCCTTATCAGCTATGAGACTGGGAAGAAGCAGCAGCCTGGCCGGGTTTAAATCGCTACGCGGTAGCACCATCAGCGGCAGGAAAATCAGGCTCCGTGAAAAGAAGCTCTCCGATGTCCGCAACGACTATCGTTGGCAGGCGGACTCGGAGCTTGCCAGGCTTGACGCCGCCCCGGTGCTTATCCAGTCTTTCTCTCTTTACCTGCTGGACTACGCCACCTCGCTGCATCAGTCCCAGCTCAACCGCTTTCCCCTGGCCGTAGAAACCCTCGCAGGCAAGCATATCGGCAACTGCACCTTCTATGACATCGACGAAAAGAAGGGGGACGCGCAGCTTGGCATCATGATCGGCAACCGCGACTACTGGGACAAAGGCTACGGCGCCGATTGCGTTAAGGCTATGGTCGACCACGCTTTCCGGTCGACCAAAATACGCCGCCTTTACCTCAAAACGCTCGACTGGAACGCGCGGGCGCAGAAGTGCTTCTCACACTGTGGTTTCACGCCATTCGGTCACCTTCGGCGCAACAGCTATGATTTTACTCTCATGGAGTTGCGACGGGAGCAGTGGGAAAGCCTGCCGCGGGAAAATAACACTTAACTAATTCAGGGCGTTTAAGAGGGACTAAGTCCCTCTTTTTATCAAGGGGGGTGAGGTCAATAAAATCAGACTACCTGCCCATCGCCTGGCTCGGCGACCGCGTTAAAATCCTCGACCAGACCCGGCTTCCGCAAGAAGAAGTCTACCTGGAGTTTAGAGACTACCGAGATGTCGCTTCAGCCATCAAGGAGTTGAAAGTAAGGGGCGCTCCCGCCATCGGCATCGCCGGGGCATATGCGGTGGCGCTCGGGGCTTTGAACATCAAAACTGCCGCCCGCGAACAGTTCATCTCAGAGCTTGGGGGCATAATCGACTCTATCGCCGCCACCCGTCCCACCGCCCGCAACCTGTTTTTCGCTTTAGAACGCCTGCGGAAAATCGCCTCGATGGGAAAAAGCGCGGCTTCTATCAATAAAGCTCTCGTTGAAAAAGCTATAAAAATACACCGGGAAGAAGCGGAAGCTACCAGGCGTATCAGCCGGTACGGCGCCAGGCTTATCCAGGACGGCTGGACGGTATTGACCCACTGCAACACGGGCCCTTTGGCCGCCCCCGATTCCGGTACGGCTATGGGGGTTATCAACGCAGCACATGAGCAGGGTAAAAAAATTAATGTCCTCGCCACAGAGACCCGCCCGCTGTTACAGGGGGCACGACTGACCACCTGGGAGTTTATCAAAGCCGGCGTACCGGTAACATTGATTACCGACTCCATGGCGGGTTACTTCATGAAGCGGGGTAAAGTCGATTGTGTTATTACCGGCGCTGACCGTATTGCCTCCAACGGGGACACCGCCAATAAAATCGGCACCTATACGTTAGCGGTACTTGCTAAGGAAAACAACATCCCCTTCTATGTCGCCGCACCCGTTTCTACCATCGATATGTCGCTGAAGAACGGCGACGAAATCCCCATTGAGGAGCGCCGTCCCGATGAAATCACTTACATTCAGGGTAAACGGATAACGCCGGAGGGCACCAAAGCCGCTAATCCTGCCTTCGATATCACGCCGCATAAATATATCACCGCGCTCATTACGGATAAGGGTATTATCAAAAAGCCGTTCGGGCTCGGGATTAAAGCGCTTTTTCAGAGGACCTAATATGAGCAGGACCCTTGTCTTTGTCGGTGCCCACCCGGATGACGAGTCGTTCGGGGTGGGTGGCACACTGGCGCAGTACGCTGCGGCCGGTGTGAAGGTCTACTACATCTGTGGAACGCGCGGGGAAGTGGGCGAGGTCGCCCCGGAAATGTTGCAGGGATACGCCTCGATTGCTGACCTTCGTACGCACGAGCTGAAATGCGCGGCGGAAATTCTGGGTCTGGCAGACGTCATTTACCTCGGCTACCGCGATTCCGGCATGGCTGGCACGAAAGATAACAAGCACCCCAACGCGCTCGCGGCGGCCCCTTTAGAACAGGTCGCGGGTCGTCTTGTGGAAATATTCCGCCGACTCAAACCGGAGGTGGTCGTGACGTTCGACCCCATCGGCGGGTATCGTCACCCGGACCACGTCGCCATGCATAACGCCACCGTCCTGGCCTTCCGCGCTGCCGGCGACCCCTCCAGATTCCCTGAGGCTGGCCCGGCTTTCCAACCCCAGAAGCTATACTTCCATGTTTTTCCCCACACTCTCATGAAAGTAATGGTAACAGTGATGACTTTCTTCGGGCGGGACATGCATCATTTCGGTAAGAACAGGGATATCGACCTGGCTTCTTTCGTCGAGGAGGACTTTCCGGTACACGCTGTCGTTCGCCTTAAAAAGTCATCTGTCCTTACCCGCGAACGGGCGGCCGCCTGCCACGCCAGCCAACTATCGGAGGACTCGCCACGGCGGGGGCTTCTGGGTATGATTATGGGTCTGTTCGGCCCGCGCGACTCTTTTATGCGCGCCGAGCCGCCGGTTAAAGGACGTCGCCGTGAACACGACCTCTTCAAAGGAGTGGTATAATCAACCGTACATTTGGTAGAGGAGACGCAATATGAACAAAGAGTCGTTAGAAAGCCGGCTCTCTTCCCTCGAAGCCGAGGTCAAGTCCCTGAAAAAGCAGGTCAAAGCCTGCGATAGACAAATTCAGACTCTAAAAGATATAGAAGATATCAAGCGACTCCAGTGCGCCTACGGCTATTACTTGGAACACTGGATGAGCGATGAAATCATCGACTGTTTTTCCAATAGTCCGGAGGTGTCCGGCACTTTCGTCGAGGGGACCTATAACGGACCTGAAGGCATCCGCCGGTACTTCGGGCAGGGGCGCATCATGCCGCCGGAGTTTCTCCACCTGGTCATGCAGGTCTCGCCGGTGATCACCGTCGCCGAAGACGGCAGGACAGCGCACGGCCGGTGGTACGGCTACGGCACCATTCTCTCCCGTCCCACCACCCCACTCGACCCCACCTGCATGATGGTCATCTACGAGATGGATTATATCAAAGAAGATGGAGTCTGGAAGATACTCAAGCTGCGGCTGCTCATGCATTACGCCTACACTTCCGGGAGAAACCCGCCGCCGGCGGAGGCTAGAGACGCCCCTCGTATCAAGCTCACCCCGGATGAATGGGCGGCGTTCGATACCCAGTACCCGTCCGGATATATTTACCCGTTCCACTACAAACACCCGGTCACGGGCAGGGAAACCTCGGAGGCTAAACGCAACGCCGCGCTGAAGCTAAAGTCGAGCCCGTTCAAAGCAATGCAGTAATTTCATGGGAGGATTCTATGGACCTGACGAATAAAGTGGCGATAGTGACGGGGAGCGCGAGGGGTATCGGCAGGGCAATCGCTTTAAAACTGGCGGAGGTCGGCGCGAATGTAGCGGTCAACGACATACCGTCGGCGGGGGAGGCGTTGGAGGGGGTCGTCAAAGAAATCCAGGCGCTGAACCGGCAGTCGATAGCCGTGGTCGGGGATGTCAGCTCAGCGGAGGACGTCGCCCGGATGGTAGAGTCGGTCATCGGCAAGTTTGGTAGAATCGATATCCTGGTCAATAACGCCGGGGTGGCCCGGGATGGCCTTGTGATGCGCATGTCCGACGATGACTGGAACACCGTCCTTAACATCGACCTCAAGAGCGCTTTCCTGTGCACGCGGGCGGTGCTGCGGCCAATGCTCAAGCAGCGCTGGGG
>CAYXOZ010000130.1:0-4748 GCA_964467135.1 uncultured Dehalococcoidaceae bacterium | reverse complement strand
TCCTTATGTTCAACGAAGCTGACATTAAACTTCTGCTGGAGATACCGGAGGACTATGATATAGCCCTGGTAATAGCGATGGGTTACCCGGACGAGAGCCCGGTGGCGGACGTGGCGACCGACTCCACTAATATATGGGTGGATGATAAAGGCGTCAGACATGTGCCCAAGAGGAAACTGGCAGAGGTGATACACAAAAATAAATTTCTCGGGAAGAATTGAAACTTCGGCGCATAATACAGCGTCTCCGTGTTAGTTGAACTCACTTTCCTCGTCCCGCTCCTTGTCGGTGAGACGGTAGAGTTTAAGCGTCTCCGTCCAGTGATGATAGGTCGATTTTTCCCTCACCCCCTGACCCCCTACAAGGGCCACTGGTTCCCGACTTTCGTCGGGATGGTTAAAGGGAGAAAAGGTAACCAGTTTGGAGGGGGATAAAGAAAGAGGGGCTGACGCCCCTCTTAGACACCCTGCGTCAAGAGAAACAAGAACTCTTTAGTCTTCGCGCCAGTTCCAGTCGCGGCCGCCCTTGAAAACAGCGGAGTTCATCTCGTTGCTCAGAAAGATAAGATTAGCCTCCGGGAAGCGGATGGCCATAGCGTAAAAGAAGTCGCCGGTGGTTTTGGTCTTTGCCAGCTCCTCCTCGGTGGCGACAAGGTAGTCTCTGGTAAAGTTACATGACGAATTATCGAAAGGCATGCCCGGCTTCTCATGCCCCGGGATGACCACCTCCGCCCCCATCTTCTCCAACCGCCCGATGTCCCTTATCCACTGCTTACGTTCCTCCGCGGTAATCTCGCAGGTAAAGGGGTGCGCCTGGTTAAAAAGAACATCGGAACCGTAGAGGGTCTTAATCGAGGGAATCCAGACGACCGTATTATACTTGAGGTCGCCCATGATTTTCGGCAGAATCTCGATGCGCTCGCCCTCCAGCTCGAACCAGTTATGCGACATCGGCTCGATATTGACAGCCTTGGTCGGCACGTTGGTCGGCCCGATGATGTTCCGCCAGTGGTCAATTTTACCGAACATCTGCTTATTGATGGTGCTGGCTACCTCCGGGAGGGCGATGACTTTCGCGTCGGGAAACGCTGCCACAATCGGGCCCAGCCCGAAATAATGGTCGGGGTGGGCATGGGTGATATAAATGTATTTAAGTTGTTTGCCTGTTTCCAGCACCTCCGCCGCCACGCGGTGACCGTTCGATAAAGTCCACTGGGTATCGATAAGAGCGGCGTCCTTCTCCCCCGTAACGATAACGGAAGCGACCGCGAAACCGCTTTCGTCGCTGAAAAAGACCTTCGTGGTAAGAGAACCGGGGTGACGATTGACTCTGACCTCCATAGCAGCCCTCCGAAAACAAGATTTTACTAATTTTAACAAGCGGGGTATAAGAATGCAAAGAAGCAGGCTTTGCCTCACCCCTGCCTACGCCAAGGCTACGGCGGGCAAGCCCTGCCCCCTCTCCAACGGCCACTGGTTCCCGACTTTCGTCGGGATGGTTAAATGGGGAAAAGGTAACCAGTTTGGAGAGGGGGAGAAATTCGAGAGGGGGCTTCGCCCCCTCTCGTTACGCACTCCCTGTGGCTGACACACAGGCGCCTAAGAGGGGCGGCAGCCCCTCTTTTTTATCATCCCCCTCTCCTTTCCAGGAGAGGGGGACCGAGGGGGTGAGGTTTGATAACGTTGAAAGAGATTGCCGCGCCTCCTTCCCGTTGGGAAGGATGGCTCGCAATGACACCTTACATCTTGACCGTAGTCACGTTTATTGCTACACTCAATTCAACGGGAAATGGAAAGACCAGCTATGAAAATCGTCACGGCGGAGCAAATGAGGCAGATAGACCGGGAGTGCACCCGCGCGGGGATACCGGTCAGCACGCTCATGGAAAACGCCGGTAAAGCGGTCGCCAATGAGGTCAGAGCCAGTCTGGGCTCGTTAGAAAATAAGAACATAGTCTGCCTTACGGGAGGGGGGAATAACGGTGGGGACGGACTCGTGGCGGCCCGCTATTTAAACGACTGGGGGGCCAAAGTCAGCGTATTCCTTGCCGCGGCCAGACCAGCGGACGACCCCAACCTTAAGCTGGTACAGGAACGCGGCATCAACTGCATCGACGCAGAACAGGACAAAAACCTTAAAAAGCTCGACGGGATACTGGCAGATGCCACAGCTATTATCGACGCGCTGCTGGGAACCGGCAAAATGAGACCGCTCGAAGGCGTCTTCAAGCAGGCGCTGGAAAAGGCGGAACGGGCGCGGCAGGAGCGAGGAGTAAAGATTATCGCGGTGGACCTGCCCTCCGGCATGGACGCCGACAGCGGGGACATCGACCCCGCCTGCCCCCACGCCGATATTACCGTTACGCTGGGCTTCCCCAAGCTCGGCCTGTTCAGCTTCCCCGGCGCGGAAAGGGTCGGCATACTAAAGATAGTCGACATCGGCATCCCGGAAGCCCTGGCGGAACATATCACCACCGAACTCATCACCGACCGGTGGGCCAGGACCATACTCCCGGAAAGACCGCTCAACGCCAACAAAGGGAGTTTCGGGCGGGTGCTGGTAACCGCCGGCTCCATCAACTACATCGGGGCGGCCTACCTGGCGTGCAGCGGCGCCCAGAGGGTCGGGGCGGGACTGGTAACGCTGGCGACGGCCTCCAGCCTGCAACCCATCCTCGCCGCCAAACTCAGCGAGGTCACCTACCTCCCCCTGCCGGAATCGCAGCCCGGCTTCATATCGGTCGAAGCAGGGGACATCATCACCCGGCAAAGCAACCTGTACGATGTCCTCCTCATGGGCTGCGGCCTCGGGCAGGACCCGTCGACGGTCGATCTCATCAGCTCGCTCATCCTGGAAAAAGAACTGCCGCTGCCGGTGCTCGACGCCGACGCCCTCAACATTCTGCCCAAGATACCGGAATGGTGGCAGTGGCTCACCGAAGACGCCATACTCACGCCCCATCCCGGCGAAATGGCGCGGCTCTGCGGCCTGAGCATCGACGAAATACAGTCGGACCGCCTCGGCATCACGCGGCGGTTCGCGGCGGAATGGCACCAGACCATTGTCCTCAAGGGGGCCTACACGGTCATCGCCACCACGGACGGAAGATGCAGGGTCAGCCCTTTCGCCAATCCGGGGCTGGCTTCGGCGGGGACGGGCGACGTCCTGGCGGGGGTCATCGCGGGGCTGGTAGCGCAGGGGCTAACGCCTTTCGACGCCGCTTCCCTGGGCGTATACCTGCACGGAAGGGCCGGGGAAATAGTCAAAGAAAGACTCGGCGACACCGGCATGATAGCCTCCGACCTGCTCCCGGAGCTGCCGGTAACCATTAAGCAATTGAAAAACCGGGGTTGAAGAGGAGGGAAAAATGCTGCTGGCGATAGACATCGGCAATACCAACATCACCCTGGGCATCTTCGACGGGAATAAACTAAAAGTTACCTACCGCCTGGCGACCCACGTCAACCAGATGCCCGACGAATACGCGGTCTTCATCCTCAGCCTGCTGAAACAAACCAACGTAGAACCCGGCGCCATCACCGAAGGCGCCATAAGCTGCGTCGTCCCGCCGCTGACAACCACGTTCAACGAGCTATTTAAAAAGTACTTTAACGTTACGCCGCTGATTATAAGGCCCGGCATAAAAACGGGAGTGCGCATCCGCTACGACAACCCGAGGGAGCTGGGCGGAGACCGCATGTCCAACGCCGCCGGCGCCCTCAGTCTCTATAAACCGCCGATAATCGTCGTGGCGATGGGGACAGCCACCGCCTTCGACACGATATCCAAAGAGGGGGACTACCTGGGCGGGGCGGTCGCGCCCGGGCTGGCCATCGCCGCGGAAGCCCTCTATACGCGCACCGCCGCCCTCCCCAGGGTGGAACTCGTGCGCCCCAGGAAAGCCATCGGCCCCAATACCGTCGCCGCGATGCAGTCGGGCATCATCTTCGGCTACGCGGGGCTCATCGACGGGGTGGTAGCGCGTATCCAGGAGGAGCTGGGGGTCAAAGCCATGGTGGTCGCCACCGGCGGCTACGCCGGCGTCATCGCCAAAGAAACAAAGCTCATCCAGAAGGTCAACTTCAACCTGGGGCTTATCGGGATAAAGGTGATACACGATTTAAATAAATAGAGGGAAAGGATTAAAGCAGAGGATGAGATTGCCACGCCTCCCGACTGAGGTCGGGATAGCTCGCAATGACAGAATGAACGGTGAGGGGTAATGGAGGTGATATGTTAAAGGGCAAGACCATCGTGCTGGGGATAACGGGAGGCATTGCCGCCTATAAAGCCGCCGACCTCGCCAGCAAACTGACGCAGGCCGGAGCCAGAGTGGAAACGGTCATGACCGAAGCCGCCACCAAAATGATAACCCCCCTCACGCTCCGGAACCTAACGCAACGGCCGGTGGTGACCGACATGTTCGAGTCGGCAACCGAGTGGAGCGAGCAACACGTCGCCCTGGCAGAAGCCGCCGACGCGGTCATCATCGCCCCGGCTACGGCCAATACGATATCGAAACTGGCGGCGGGCATCGCGGACAACATGCTCGGCTGCGTCGTGCTCGCCACTAAAGCGCCGGTCATCATCGCTCCCGCCATGAACGATGCCATGTACAGGAACTCCGTCACGCAGGAGAACATCGGCAAGCTCAAAGCCAGAGGGTTCACCGTTCTCGAGCCGGAGTACGGGCGGCTGGCGTCCGGGAAAATGGGAAAGGGTCGACTCCCAGAGACAGCTAAATTGAT
>CAYXOZ010000129.1:0-4760 GCA_964467135.1 uncultured Dehalococcoidaceae bacterium | reverse complement strand
GCAAGGAGTTCGCCAAATTCAAGCCGGCCGAGTACCTCGACTATATCGCCGAGCATGTGGAGCCGTGGTCGTATCTCAAGTTCCCCTATCTGAAAAAGGTGGGCTGGAAAGGATTTGTAGAGGGTAAAGATAGCGGCATTTACCGGGTGGCCCCGCTGGCGCGACTCAACGTGGCGGACGGCATGGCGACGCCGATAGCCCAGGAAGAATACGACAAGATGTACGCGACGCTGGGCGGCAAGCCGGTGCACGCCACCATGGCTTTCCACTGGGCGCGACTCATCGAGATGGTCTACGCCGCTGAGCGCCTCCTCGAGCTAACCCAGGACAAAGAGATTACCAGTCCCAACGTCCGGACAATACCCACCGCCACCCCGGATGAAGGCGTCGGCGTGGTGGAAGCACCGCGTGGCACGCTTATCCACCATTACCAGACCGACTCCCGAGGGGTTATCAAGAAAGTAAACCTGATTGTCGCCACCGGACACAACAATTCGGCGATGAATATGTCCGTCACCAAAGCGGCGAAGGGATTCGTCCACAACGGCGACGTCATCTCCGAGGGGCTGCTCAACATGGTGGAGATGGCTTTCCGCGCTTACGACCCCTGCATGGCCTGCGCCACCCATAACCTCCCCGGCCAGATGCCGCTGGAGGTCGTTATTTACGACAGCCAGAAGAATATCGTCGATAAAATAGCGCGCAAATAAGACGAGGGATTTTTATCTACCCGGTCAGTGAACCGAGGCATTCGGCCATGATGCAATCTATTGACGATTGTCAGGTGCTTATCGCCGGGGGTATGGGGTGGGGCGCCTACGAAAGCCTTAAAAGCCGCGGCATTGAAACGGTAGTGACCGACGTCGGAAACATCGAAGAGGCGGTCAACCAATATTTACAGGGCAAATTGACCAACCATATGGAACGACTGCACTAGCCCAGCGCGTACCTGGTTATCAGGAAGCCGATTAATGAGAAAAAGGTTATAGGGGGGAGGGCGGGCATCGGCTTGCCCTTGAGCCAGACCGACTGAATCAGGAAAGCGCTCATCAGCCCGACCACGGCAAACGCTCCCACCACTACGGCATCGGTAAGGCCGGAGGCAAAAAATACGGAAGCCGTCAGCATTAAAGGAAAGCCGATATCGCCGCCCCCCAGAATGGAATACTCGCGCTCGTCCGCCGGTTTCTCGATAAGCTCGTTCACCTGCACCTGTTTCAGGCTTATCGCCCAGTCCCCCGGCTTCCTCGGATAGATAAAGGCCGGCAGGGTGACCGTCTGCGATAGTCGGTCCACCATCCAGACCATGAAGCCGAAACGGACCGCCAGGAAATCGTAGACGGCGATGACCAGCATGAGAATCAGGAACGTCCACGGGGAAAAAAGAAACCCGAAGACCGAGCCCGCGCTGGCGAGGGCGATGAGCAGGACAATGTTATGCAGCCAGACCCTCGCCCAGAAGAACCAGGCGAGACCGACCGCTATGGCGATTATGTAAGGGGCGGGGGCGGGCAGCGTCAGCACCCCGATAATGAATACTCCCCAGGCGAACATCAGGCTAAAAAGCAACTTGAACACGAGCTTTAGCTTGCTGACGGGGATAAGAAAAAGGACCAGCGCCATTAAAGCCACCACGCCGAAAAAGTAGAGGATACCCGGCCCGGCCGGGACATCCGGCGAAGGGATCTGGTTTTCTTCGACGAAGACTTTCTGGTGAGACGCCACCCACAGCGACAGGGCCAGACCGGCGATAATGGTCGCGCCCCCCCAGAGAAACGGAAATAGCTTGGATTTCATGTTTTAAAATATAGCAATATACGGAATACCAATAAATATAACGCCTGAGTGAGGTTCCGGTTTGCGAATCTATAGTAACTATATACTATTCAACCTGAATTAAAAAGGACTCTAACAGTATTTTTTATCTGGTTGAAAAGGAGACGCCTCACCCCTGACCCCTTTACGAAAAGTTAAGTCGGTGGTATAATATATTACGATATATCGTTATACCCGGGCTTTTCATACTGACCGATGAAAACCATCATAAGAATCACCGGCTTCGTTCAAAGATACTGGTTCATGCTCCTGCTGGCCTTCCTGTGCATCATCGTCGGCACGGGTTTCAGCATTATCGTGCCCCGGATGCTCGGTGACGGCATCGATGCCGTCCTGGGGATGGGACAGCGCAGCGCTATCGTCATCGCGGCGGTGGTCATCGTGGTCGCCAGCGCCATGAGGGGATTCGCCGGCTACGGCCAGCGCTACTTCGCCGAGGTCGTCGCTCAGAAAGTCTCCTACAACATCCGTAATGCCCTATACGCCCGGCTCCAGCGGCTCAGCTTCTCCTTCCACGACCGTAACCAGACCGGCCAGCTTATGTCCCGCGCCACGGTAGACGTGGAAGCGACGCGCATGTTCTTCGCCATGGGCCTGCTCGGCATGGCGCAGGTGGTCTTCATGTTCATCGGGGTAGCCTACATGATGCTCACCTTGAACTGGCAACTCGGCCTGATGACCCTCGCCTTCGTCCTGCCGGTAGCCTGGCTGGCGGCAACGTTCGGGACCCGCATCCGCCCCATCTGGCTCAGGGTCCAGGCGATGATGGGCTTCATGGGCAATACGCTCGAAGAAAGCCTTTCGGGGGTAAGCGTCGTCAAAGCCTTCTCCCATCAGCAGGAGGAAAGCCGCCGGTTCGCCGTGCAGGCGCAGAGCCTCTACGACGACCAGATGCAGGCGGCGCGCCTCATGTCCGTCAACATGCCCACGATGATGCTGCTCGTTTCCCTGCCGACCATCCTCATCCTTTGGTACGGTGGACACCGGGTGGTCGACGGCACGATGACCGTCGGGGGTGTCACCCAGTTTATCCTCCTGGTGGGACTCCTTATGATGCCGATACGCCGCCTGGGCATGATGGTCAACCTTTTCTCCCGTACCGCCTCCGCCGGCCAGCGCATCCTGGAAATCCTCGATACGGAGTCGGATGTCAAAGAAAAACACAACGCCATCAACCTCGGCAAAGTAAAAGGCCGGGTCACTTTCGATAACGTAAGCTTCAGCTACAACAGCCTCGGCGCCGCTTTAAAGAATGTCAGCTTCGAGGTGCAGCCGGGCCAGCTCGTCGCCCTTTTAGGGCGCTCCGGCAGCGGCAAGAGCACCATCGCCAACCTGCTCGCCCGGTTCTACGACGTCACCGGCGGCAGAATACTTATCGACGGCACGGATATCCGTGACGTCACCCTGCCTTCTTTACGTAAAAATGTCGTCACCGCGCAGCAGGACGTTTTTCTCTTTTCGGCGACGATTAAGGAGAACATCGCCTACGGCGCCAAAGACGCCGGCATGGATAAAATCGTCGAGGTCTCTAAAGCCGCCTACCTCCACGACTTCATCAGCTCGCTGCCGCAGGGCTACGACACCTGGGTGGGCGAGCGCGGCGATACGCTCTCCGGGGGGGAGAAGCAGCGCCTTTCCATCGCCCGCACGTTGCTGGTAGACCCCAGCATCCTCATACTGGACGATTCCACCGCCAGCGTCGACGCGCAGACGGAAAAGCTTATCCGCCAGGCGCTGGACAGACTTATCAAGGGCAGGACGACCTTTATTATCACCCACCGCGTGCCCATCATCCAGAACGCCGACCTCATCCTGGTGCTGGACAACGGCGAGCTGGCGGAAAAAGGCACGCATAATGAACTAATCAGCCGCGGCGGCCTCTATAAAGAGGTCTACGAATCGCAGCTTTTAACACCACAAGGTGAAGAAAGCCTGGTGGATTAAGGAGTAACGATGTTTCACGGCGGTCCTCCGGGGGGAGGATTTCGCGGGCCGCCCGGGCCGGGAGGTCCGGGGGGTCATTTCGACTCCGACGATGTCATCGGCAAGGTCTACGACAGCAAGGTCATCGCCAAGCTGCCCAAATACCTGCTGCCGGTAAAAAAGTGGATAGGCATCGGGGCGGGGGCCATGATTATCAGCGCCCTGACGACCCTGGCGACCCCGTACCTGGTGGCCATCGCCACCAACGACATCGTTAAAGGCGATCTCAACGGACTCAACATCATCGCCATCATCTTCGTCGTCATATCCGTCGTGATGTGGTTCGGCGGGTACTGGCAAAGCCTGTACCTGTCTTACGCGGGGCAGTCTGTCATCTACCGCATGCGCACCGAGCTCTTTGCCCACCTGCACCGGCTCTCGCTGTCCTTCTTCGACACGCACCAGGTTGGCAAGCTGATGTCCCGCGTGCAAAACGACGTCCAGCAACTCCAGGAACTGGTCACGCAGGGCATTCTTTCCCTCATCGCCAGCCTGCTGACACTCGTGGGCATCTCCGCCATCATGATAACGATGAACTGGAAACTGGGCTTGATTATGATGACGATAGTGCCGATCATGATACTGGCGGTCTGGGTGTGGCAGAAGTATGCCCGGCAGGCCTTTATCCGCGTGCGGCGGGCCATCGCCACGGTCAACTCCCAGCTCCAGGAGGACATCGCCGGGGTGAGGGTCGTCCAGAGCCTCTCCCGCGAGCGTGAGAACATGGGTCAGTTCGACCAGGTCAACCGGGCGCACCTGGACGCCAACGTCACCGCCGTCAAGCTGGAGGCGGTGATGATGCCGATGATAAATATCCTCACCGGCGCCTCTTTCGCCATCGTGCTGATAGTGGGCGGGTTCCAGGTGCTCGATGGCGCCATGCAAATCGGCTTCCTGATGGGCTTTTTAATGTACGTCCAGCGCTTTTTCGACCCCATCCT
>CAYXOZ010000128.1:0-4775 GCA_964467135.1 uncultured Dehalococcoidaceae bacterium | reverse complement strand
GCCCCCTCTCTTCTAAACTCCCCTCTCCGGGCATAAATATCTTTGAACATCGCTCAATGTATCCGGCCGGAGAGGGGACACAGGGGTGAGGTCAGTACGAACAACCAAAAGCAAACAAACCGTTTAAATGCCCTATTGACAAGAGGATATTGATATGTTACGATATATCGTGATAAAGCTAAAGGAGAACAGGTAAGATGTTTCACCGACCGTTTTTTCCGTTCGAAAGACACTCCCGTATCTTCGAAAAAGGCGACCTTAAATACGTCATCCTCAGCTTATTGAAAGACAAGCCCAGCCACGGCTACGAAATTATCCGCGCCCTGGAGGACTATTTCCACGGCTTTTACACTCCCAGCGCCGGCAGCGTGTACCCCACCCTACAGATGCTCGACGACATGGGGTACGTCAGCTCATCCGAGCGCGACGGCAAGAAAGTCTATACCGTCACCGACGAAGGACGCAAATTCCTTAAAGAGCAGCAGGTAACCATCGACAAAATAAAAGAGCAGATGAGCGAATGGTGGCACCCCCGCAACATCGAGGAGTTCCACGATACCATCGACGAGCTGCGGGGCCTCGGCCGGCTGGTCGGCCGCAAAGCCCATCACCTCGGGCCGGATAACTGGACCCGGATAAAAGAGATTGTCATGCGCGCCCGACACGATATCGAGGAAATACTGGGGAAAGAGTAGACAAATAGCAGCCACACTTCGTGGTATAATTTTAAAATATGCCCGATAGTATCATCCAGGTAGACAACCTGGTAAAAAAGTTCGGCCCCCTTAACGCCGTCGACCACATCAGCTTCGATGTAGCGCCGGGGGAAATTTTCGGTTTCCTGGGGCCCAACGGCGCCGGCAAGACCACCACCATCAACATCCTCTGCACTTTATCCCGGCCCACCTCCGGCAAAGCGACGCTCAACGGTTACGACGTCGTCCACCAGCAGAACCAGGTGCGCCACTCCATCGGCCTGGTCTTCCAGGACTCCAGCCTCGACGACCGGCTCACCGGCAAGCATAACCTCAACTTCCACGCCCTGGTCTATAACGTCCCCGCCGCCGTCCGCGAAAAGCGCATCGAGCAGGTACTCAAGATGGTCGACCTCTGGGACAAACGCAACAACTTCGTGCGCACCTACTCCGGCGGCATGAAACGCCGGCTGGAGCTGGCACGGGGACTTTTACACTATCCCAAGGTGCTCTTCCTCGACGAGCCCACGCTGGGCCTCGACCCCCAGACGCGCAACCATATCTGGGAGTACGTGCTCCATCTACAGAAACAGGAAGGCACCACCGTTTTCCTCACCACCCACTACATGGACGAGGCAGAAAAAGCCAGTCGCATCGCCATCATCGACCACGGCAAACTGGTAGCCATGGACACCCCGGCGAAACTCAAGCACATGGTCGGCAAGGACGTCGTTACCTTGCGGACGGAAGATAATATCAGAGCCGCCGCGGAAATAAAGTCGCGTTATCAGGCGGAAGTCCGCGCAAACGGCGACCAGATTACTTTTAACGTGGAAAACGGGGAGGAGTTCCTGCCGGCGTTTATCCGGGAATCGGGCGTTAATATCGCCAGCATCAGCTTGCGGCACCCCACGCTCGAGGACGTATTTTTAAAGCTCACCGGCCGTGAAATCCGCGAGCAAGACATCGGTAACTCTTTCGCGGCGATGATGCGGCAGCGCGGCGGCAGGATGGGCGGCCCGCCCCATTAAGAAATAAAGATGAACAGTATGCTGGGTATCTATACGATGTGGTACCGGGACGTGCTGCGGTTCTGGTACGATAAAACGCGCATGCTCAGCGCCCTGCTCTTCCCGTTGTTTTTCCTCTTCATGTTCGGCAGCGGGCTACAGGGCAGCATCGGCGTCATGTCCGGCGGCGTTAATTTCACCCAGTTCATGTACCCCGGCATCATCGCCATGTCCGTGCTCATGGGCTCTTTCATGTCCGGCGTGTCTATCGTCTGGGACCGCGAGTTCGGTTTTCTTAAAGAGGTGCTGGTCGCCCCCATCAGCCGCGCCTCGGTAGCGCTGGGGAGGACGCTAGGCTCAGCCACCGTCGCCACCATCCAGGGCATCATGATCCTGGTCCTGGCGCCCGTTATCCACGTGTCTCTTTCCGTCTGGGCGGTCCTGGCACTGATTCCCCTCAGCTTTTTACTGGCGGCGTCGATGGGCTCGATGGGCATACTGCTCGCCTCCCGAATCAAGTCCACCGAGGCTTTCCAGGCCATCATGCAGATGCTGATGATGCCCATGATGTTCCTCTCCGGCGTCTTTTTCCCCATGCAGAACCTGCCTTCGTGGATGGGCTTCCTGGTGAAAATCAATCCGGCCACCTACGGCGTGGCGAGTATCCGGCAGGTGATGCTCGGCACTTCCGCGGACTCCCCTTTCGATATCACGCTTTTCGGCCATACTATGACCGTCTGGGAGAACGTCGCCATACTGGCAGTCTTCGGGTTTATCATGATCATGCTGGCGATGTGGTCGTTCAGCCGGCAGGAATAGTAGATAAAAAACCTCACCCCCTTTATCCCCCTCTCCTGCGAGGAGAGGGGGAACTTAATTTGAGAGGGGGCTACGCCCCCTCTCGCTGCGCACTCCCCTGTTTTATTAACATTCTTTTACATCGTCGGGGCGTTTAAGAGGGGCTTACGAGACTCCTCTCTGCGTGCTTCTCCTTCCTCCCTCACCTTAATCCTCTCCCACAAGGGGAGAGGACAAGCCGATTTAACACTGCACGTATCGCATAATGAATAAAAGCAACAGTTGAAGAGGGGCGTCTAAGAGGTGCGAAGGGGTAACGAAAATCCTCCTTAATCCCTCCTTCGGCAAGCTCAGGACAGGCTCTTTATGAAAGGTGGATAAAATACCCGAAAAAGGGGCGTTCAAGAGGGGCAAAGCCCCTCTTTTCTTTTCTTCCCCCTCTCCGCAAGCGGAGAGGGGGATTGAGGGGTTGAGGTAATAAGAATGCTCCGGCTTGCTCTTTTTTATACCAAGGTAGTATGATAGCTTCAGCCCCACTCTTGAAGGGAGAAAATATGGCCGCTTTACGCTACGCCAAAAACATCGTTACCGATACCCGGGAATATACCCCGCAGGAAATAGCCATGATGCAAGAGATGATGAAAAAAGGGCCCCCGATAAAGTCCACGGTTAAGCTTTTGCGACTGCTCTGGATGGACGACACCAAGGTCAAGGGGGCTTCCTTTTACATGGAGTGCATCTGGCTGTGGGAGGGGGTAACGACCTCCGGGACGACGGAAGAGCCGCACGTCCACGACTTCGATGAGGTGATAGGGTTCATCAGCAGCGACTCCGAAAATCCTAAAGAACTCGACGCGAGGATGGAAATTATCCTGGGGGACGAGACGCATTTCCTGACGAAGAGCTGCCTGGTGCACGTGCCGGCGGGGATGAAGCACTGCCCGCTGACGTTCCGGGAGGTCGGGCGGCCGGTCTTCTTTTTCACTCTGGCGCCTATCTCAAGGTACGGTCGGACTTCGGAGGGGATGAAACCCAAGAAAGACGTAAAGAAACCCCCCGCCTTTACGCCGCCGCCCCTCGATAAAAACGGCTCCCGGTACGCCCGGTATATCATCACCGAGCCGGCGCCACATTTACCGTCAAATCCCGCCCTACGCCGGCCGCCACCGCCGCCGAAACCGACCGCCAAGGCGACGCAGGTAGTCTCGCTGAATAGCGACGTGTCACCCGGGGCTTTCTACGTCGATTTCGTCTGGATATGGAGCGGGGAAATGATAATGTCGCCGGAGGCCCACGCCCATGATTTCGACGAGATGGTAGGCATTATCGGCTATCCAAAAGACCGGGAGAATCCCCGGGAGGTCGGCAACGACGTGTCCATCGTACTGGGGGATGAGAAACACGCCATTAAAAAGAGCTCGCTTATCTTCGTGCCCAAAGGCCTGCCCCACTGCCCCATTGCGTTCAATAACGTCACCAAGCCGGTGCTCTGTTTCACCATCGGCAATACGCCGAAATGGGACCTGAGCCAAACAAAACCGGGAAAATAAGCAGAGCCCGTGACGTTAATCGGGGGCTCCTGATTTGCGCTGGAGCCAGCGATAGGATTTGAACCTACGACCCGCGGTTTACGAAACCGCCGCTCTACCACTGAGCTACGCTGGCAGCCTTTCCAATTATAGTGTCGATTAACGTCTATTGTAAAGACCGCCTTCCGGCATATCTAGCGATGCTAGTGCCATTTGGCACGATATTGACATATTGTGCGCACAATAGTATTATTTATAGGTAAGCCTAGATTATCAAGGTAAAGACCGTACCGTGCGCAAGACAAAAACCGTTTTAATAATCGAGGACGAGGCCGATATCCAGAACTTTATCTCGCGCGTGCTGGAGCTGGAGGGTTATAACGTGCTCAGGGCCGGCGACGGGCGAACGGGCCTGGGCTTGATGCGGGGGAACGGGGTCGACCTGGTGCTGCTGGACCTGCGCCTGCCGGGCACGGACGGATGGTCGGTGCTGCGGGAAATTAAACGCGACCCCTCTACAGCCGACGTACCAGTCATCGTCCTCACGGCCATCGCCGAGGCCATACAGCGTAAGAAGACCCTGCGCATGGGCGCCGCGAAATACCTGGTGAAACCCCTGAGCGCCAGCGACCTGAGCCAGACGATAGCCGGAGTCCTGCAAGAAAGAGGAAAACGCATCGAGCCCGCCGCCACGGGGGCGGCCAGCGGTGACTAAAGCAGTCTATCAGTAATATACTTAATGT
>CAYXOZ010000127.1:1390-4828 GCA_964467135.1 uncultured Dehalococcoidaceae bacterium | reverse complement strand
CGGTAGTTCTGTACTTTCATGGTCGCTCCTTGAGAAAAAATAATTACAGCCAATTATCAGCTACACCCGGGGGATTGTCAAGGGAAAATGGAGCCTGAAATGTTGAGGCAGTCGCTTTAGTCGGCCAGGGCGAACAGCTTGGCGACAATACCGCCGACCAGCAGGGCTACCGCGAGGTTGGCACCGATGATGGCCCAGGCGGACTTCCAGCCGAACTCGCGGGTCAACGCGCCGATAGTGGCGAAACAGGGATAAATCGTGCCTACCAGGGCCAGCACGATAAGCTGCGGTGTGGTGAAAAACGCCCCCAGGTTCGTGCCCACAAGAGCGACCGCCATGAGAAGGATGAGCTCCTTCCTGGCCGCGCCGAATATCAAAAGTATCCCCCCCACCAGGGGTAGCCCGAGCCAGTTGACGGTCAGGAAAGACAGGGCGTTATTTACCGGCTGGAGCCAGTCGAGGGCGTAGGCCACCTGGACTACCGCGGTGCCGATCATATATATCGGGAAAACCATGAATATCAGAGACTTCGTCCGTGCCCAGGTCTGTTTACCGACCACCGACAGCGAAGGCACTTTGAACGAATGCATCTCCATAATCAGGCCGGTCAGCTCGCCGGGGACCGCCTTCGCGGCGAGCTTAGAGGCACCGAACATGATGAGCAGGTTGACGGCGTAAAGGGCCAGCGCCCAGGGGATACCGACGAAGGTGGCAACCAGGCCGAAAATGATAATCGTCCGGGCGGTGCAGGGGGAAAACGTAATCGCGAACGCCGCCAGCAGTCGCTCGCGGCGGGTGCCCATAATCCTGGTGCTATAGATGGCGGGCACATTGCAGCCGTATCCCAGGATTATCGGGATGATGGCTTTGCCGTGCAGGCCCATCTGGTGCATGGCGCTGTCCAGCATGAAAGCAATCCGGGTTAAAATCCCGGAGTCTTCCAGCACGGCCAGGATGAAATAAAAAGGGACGACGTAGGGTATGACCAGCGTTGCCCCGGCCACGAATCCCCCGAAGACGCCGTTCCAGATAATGCCCCAGATGTTCCCGCTTACACTGGGGTCGACCGGCTGGAAGAAGCTCAAGGCATCCGCGAGGAGGCCGGAAAGATACCAGCCGATAGTGAAAGTCCAGAGCAGCAGCCCGGCGATCACCGCGAAAGAAACAACATATCCGTAGACTTTATGGGTGGTCAGGCGGTCGAGGCGGTCGGGAAAAGAGAGCTTCAGGGTCTTTTTTATCTGGACCTCGCCGGCGATGCGGTTAGCCAGGGCATAACGCTCCGAAGCCACCACGGTAAAGTCCGGCTGCTGATAGGTGTTTTCCATCTGCCGTGCCAGCGCCGCCGCGGCTTCGACGAGTTTGGGCGATTTTTCAGCGGCGCTCTCCCTGAAGGCGGCGTCGCCCTCCAGAAGCTTGATAGCCACGAACCTCCCGGGGTAGCCGAAGTCGGGTCCCTCCGCCTTGATGAGTCCCGTGAGTTCCGCGGCGGCCGCCTCCACTTTATCCCCGTAGGAGACGGGGCTCTTACCGCGTTCACCGGGGGTCTCGGCCACCTTGATGGCAGTCTCCACCAGCTCCTGGATTCCCTGTCCTCTGGCCGCGACCGTCGGGACGACTTTTACGCCCAACAACGACTCCAGTTTGGCGGCGTCGATATCGATTCCCCGGTTTAAAGCGATGTCCATCTGGTTGAGACAGACGACCATCGGGACGTCCATTTCCAGCAGTTGCAGCGTAAAAAAAAGATTGCGCTCCAGGACCGGCGCGCCCACGACGTTAATAATGACGTCCGGTCGCTCGCGGGCGATGTACTCGCGGCTAACAATCTCCTCCAGGGAAAAAGTGGACAGCGAATAGATACCGGGCAGGTCGACAACAGTAATATCATATCCATCGATGCTGAGCATCCCGGTGGCTTTTTCCACCGTCTTGCCGGGCCAGTTGCCGATGGTCTGCTGCGAGCCGGTCAACTGATTGAAGATGACGCTCTTGCCCACGTTGGCGTTGCCGGCCAGAGCGATAGTGAGCGGCCGGGCGTGCCCGTGACCGTGCCGGTTCCGGCGGCGTCGACCTCTACCGGCGCCAGCCCGATGACATGATGCGATATTGACCAACTAGTGAACTCCGATTTCTGCGGGGGCCATCTCGACGAAGATATTACAGGCTATCTCGTCGCCGAGGGCGAGTCTCGAGCCGCGGACCGCTATCTCCACCGGCCCCTTGAGCGGGGCGACCCTGGTGACGTTTATCGGGGTGCCCGGCGTCAGTCCCATGTCGAGCAATCGGCGGAGTATCTTATTATCGCCGCGGATAAACGCGACATTGCCTCCCTGTTTCTCCTTTAGCGCCGCTACGGAAACCAGGCTGGCGTCTCTCTTACCGGCATCATCCAGGTTTTTCCCGCGCCACCGGCGGCATTCCGCGCAGCTGGCGAAACCGAGGTCGCAGGCCGGTATCACTTCGGCATCGTCCGGGCACTTGCCCGGGGCATGGAGGTTCTGGCACAGGGCGCGTTCGGTCTCATCGGACAGGGCATGCTCCATTTCACAGGCCTCGTGATGCACCTTGTCCTTGCCTATCTTCAAAACGTCGTGAAGGAAACGCTCCAGCAGCCGGTGCTTGCGGACCATTTTCCCGGCGAGGCGCAGGCCTTCCGCGGTGAGAGTGACCCCCTGGTAGGGGGAATAGCTGACGTAGCCGGAATCCGCCAGTTTTTTTAGCATCTCGGTGACGCTGGCCGGCGTGACGTTAAGTCGTTTCGATATTTCGGAGGTGCTGGCTTTCCTGCCGTCCTGAGTTAAAGTATAGAGGGCTTCCATGTATTCTTCGCTGCTGACGCTCATTTAGCTCCTCCCGGAATTTAGACATGCCTAATCATTAGGCTCACCTAAATAATAACACGCATTTTCCCCGGTGTCAAGAGGAAATAATTGACCGTTATAAAGCTGTCTGTTATGCTGTGAGCATGTTCGACTGGGACGCGGTTATCATCGGCGGGGGGCCGGCGGGGCTGACGGCGGGACTTTACCTGTGCCGCGCCAAACGCCGGACGCTCCTCCTCGATAAAGACACCGCCGGCGGCTACATCAGGAATATCGAACTCATCGAGAACTACCCCGGCTTTACCGATGGCGTGGACGGAGCGCAGCTCGCCTCACGGATGGTCGAGCAGGCGACCCGGTACGGCCTCAGGATAGAAAACGCCGAGGTCACCGGCATCGAGCTTTTTTCCGGGACACGTTACGTGGGCTGCGCTAACGGTCAGGGCTTTACGACCAACGTCATCATCATCGCGGGGGGCTCGAAAAACAAAAAGCTGGGCGTCCCCGGCGAGGCAGAGCTGGCGGGGAAAGGGGTCTTTGAGTGCGCCTTTTGCGATGGGGGCCATTATGCCGGTAAAGTAGTGGCGGTCTGCGGCGGCGGCGACGCCGGCGT
>CAYXOZ010000127.1:0-1290 GCA_964467135.1 uncultured Dehalococcoidaceae bacterium | reverse complement strand
GAAGCGGCTTACGTTTTAGCGGCGGGGGACATCAGGAGCGGCTCAACGCGGCAGGTGGTAAGTGCCGTCAGGGACGGGGCGATAGCGGGGATTAGTGCGGTGAGGTTATTGGAGAGGGAGAGGTAGGGTCGGGGGTTTAAAACATGTTGTCAGGCACTTTATACAGTTTTTCAGAACGTTCCGCCCCGCACTCAGGGCATTTCCTATAGTACCAGGACATCGGCGTTTTACACCGGGGACAAAGCCAGCTTTTTTCTTCCTGTTCGGCATGTTTTTTAATACCTGATTTCTGAAGGCGGCGGAGATTATCGATAACCTCGGCGTGGTGGGGCATAGATTTCGCAAAGTCGGTAAGCTGTGAGCACGGAAAATCAGGACAATTGGAGGAACATATAGCCTCCCCCGACTTGCGCTTCGTACATGATTTTATGTTGCACTGCCGACACCACGGCGATAGCCGTCCAGCCGCGAGACAGCCATCACATTCAAGGTCGCTTAAAGTAAACTTGCCCCCTCTGGCGTTAAACGCCTGTATTAATGCCTGCTGTTTTACCTCGTTATTATCATGAACAGCACGGTACATTTCGCAGGCCCCGCAGTAAAGTCCGCAGGCGGCGATTAAATTTTCTCTGGTCATATTAACTTCCTGCGTTTAAGCCGTCGCTTTCGGTCTTTCTTTCACCGGCGTCGGCTCTCTGGGCAGGTCAAGCTCTTTGCCGGAGACCTTGGTCACGGCGCCGAACTTTTCCGGGCACACGTCTAAACACGTACCGCACTTGACGCACTTCTCCTGGTCGATGACGTGCACCATACGCTTGGCGCCCGTGATGGCTTCCGCCGGGCAGGCGCGTAAACAGATACCGCAGGCCATGCACTTGTCCGGCAGGATATAGTAGCGTATTAAAGCCGGGCAGACCATGGCGGGGCAGCGCTTCTCCAGGATATGGGCGTCATACTCGTCCTTAAAATAACGCAGCGTGGTGAGGACGGGATTAGGGGCGGTCTGCCCCAGCGCGCACAGGGAGCCGGCTTTAATCTGCTCGCCGAGCTTCTGAAGGAAAGCGGTGTCTTCCGGTCGACCGTTACCGGCGCAGATTCTCACCAGGACATCGAGCATCTGCTTGGTACCCACCCGGCAAGGGACGCACTTACCGCAGGACTCCGCCTGCGTGAAGGAAAGGAAATAGCGGGCGACGTCCACCATGCAGGTCTCCTCGTCCATGACGACCATGCCTCCCGACCCCATCATCGAGCCGGCGGCGGTCAAAGACTCATAATCTACCGACTGGT
>CAYXOZ010000126.1:1706-4843 GCA_964467135.1 uncultured Dehalococcoidaceae bacterium | reverse complement strand
TAGTAGATGACCTTCTCTTCTTTCAACCTGGCAATTTCTTCGTCGCTTAAGCCCAGCAGCTCCCCGAAAACATAGTCGTTGTGCTCCCCCAGCAGCGGTGGGTAAGTGTAGTTACCCTTCTTCCGCCCGTTATGCCTCCAGGGCAGACCGGGCAGCGTAAGACTCCCGAGCACCGGGTGCTCCATTTCCACGAAGAACTCCCGCGCCTTAAGCTGGGGGTCATTAACGAGGTCTTTAATGTTCAGGGACGCCCCCGCCGCCACCCCCGCTTTTTGCAGCAGCTGCATGACTTCGTACTGCCGGTATTGACGCGTCCAGTCTTCAATAAACTTGTCCAGCTCGTCCTGGTTCTGCCGCCGGTGCAGTTCGTCCCGGAACTCTTCTTTATCAGCCCAGTCCGGGCTGCCCATCGCTTTAACGAAAGCCTCCCATTCCCCCTGCCCCTCCACCGCGATAGCCACCCACTCGTCGTTGCCCTGGCAGCGGTAGCAGCCGTGCGGCGCCATGACCTTGTCCCGGTTGCCCCACCTCTCCCCCAGCTCCCCGTTCATGGTATAGCCCATGACCATCTCCCCTAGCATGTTGGCGCTCCCCTCGATCATCGCCGCGTCGATATACTGCCCCTCTCCTTTACGGTTGCGGTGGTACAGCGCCGCCATGATGGCAAAAGCCCCGTGCATCGCCTGGGTGGCGTCCGTCCAGGGGGACACCCCTACCGTCGCCGGACCACCGCCGGAATAGCCGTTCAGATATGTTGAGCCGTCGTAGGCCTCGACGATTTCCGCGTAAGAAGGCCGCGCCCGATGGGGCCCGCTCCGCCCGTATCCCGAGCCGGCGTAATAGATGATATCCGGCTTTATCTTTCTCATCGCCTCGTATCCCAGCCCCCACCGCTCGAGAATCGGCCCGCCGTAGTTCTCCGTGACGACGTCGCTTATTTTCACCAGACTGCGGGCCAGTTCTTGAGCGCGCGACTCGTTCATGTTCAGGGTGATGCTTTTTTTACCGTAGTTTAAAGATGCGAAAGCCGTCCCCGCGTTGAAATTATCTCTTGCCAGGCCGGGAGGAATACCGATTTGCCGCATGAAGTCTATCCTCAGGTGGGTCTCCACTTTAATGACCTCCGCGCCCATCACCGCCAGCCACTGGGAAAGGTGCGGGCCCGCCCACATCTGCCCGAAATCTAAAATCCTGGTGCCGGCCAGAGGCAGGTTACCCATATTTGTCTCCATTTTCTCCTGATGTCATTGCGAGCCCTGATGTAATCGGGGCGTGGCAATCCCTATCTTCGGTATAAATATATCTTTGAGATTGCCGCGTCGCTTCGCTCCTCGCAATGACAGTTTGTGTCTTATATAATCCCTGTCCGTTTTAGCCCCGCCAGTTCCTTCTTGTTGTACCCCAGCACCTGCCGATACACCTCTTCGTTGTGCTCTCCCAGGAGAGGGGCAGGACGCCTTATCTCCCAGGGAGTCGCCGAAAGCTTATAAGGAGCGCCGGGGTATTTAAAGCGGCCGGCGACCGGGTGGTCTATTTCGGCAAAGAAGTCGCGGAAAGCCAGCTGTTCGTCGTTGACGACCTCTTTCACCGTGCGCACCGGCGCTAAAGGCACATCGTATTCCATGCCCAGCCTGTCTATTTCCGCCATGGTATATTCCTGCGTCCAGAGCTCGATGAGCTTGTTGCAGTCCTGCTGGTGTTCGGAGCGCAAGGCCGGGTTCTTGAAAAGCTCGACCTGCGCCCAGTCCGGATTGCCCATCATCGTTACGAGTTTCTGCCAGTGCGGGCCGAGCCAGATGCAAACGTAGCCGTCTTTGCACTTATACAAAAAGCCGCCGACGCGCTTCCTGCCCCACTGCCGGGTGGGGTAAAGCCCTTCACACAGGCAGAAAGCGAGCTCCTGACGGGTCACCGAGGCGAGCGCTTCCTGGGCGGATACGTCAACGTGCCTCCCGGTTTTATTTTTTTGCCGGGCAATAATGGCCGACATCGTGCAGGCCGCCGCCGTCAGGCCGGTCATGAAGTCGGCGGCGTGCATGGGACCGCGCAGCGGGCGGTACCGCTCCCGGTCATCAACGCCTTCTGTCGGGTTGCCGAATGCCTCGCTGCTTGTATGGGAAGCGATGAGGTCGCTGCCTTTATAGTCTTTATGAGGCCCGGTCCGCCCGAAAGGACTGATAGAGGTCATCACCAGGGAGGGGTTCAATTTCTTCAGGTCAGAATAAGAAAAACCCAGCGCTTTCATTTCCCGCCGGGGGTAATTTTCAACAAGCACGTCCGCCCGGGTAACGAGTCGGGGGAATATCTCCCGCCCCTCCCCGCTTTCCACGTTCAGAGTAATTCCTTTTTTGTTAGTGTTCAGGAAGAGAAAAATTCCACTCTTCTCCGGGTGTTTTATGTCCCCGGGAAAAGGACCCCACCCTCTCGCTTTATCGCCTCCAGGCTTCTCTACCTTTATTACCTCCGCCCCGAGGTCGGCCAGGAGTTTACCGCAGTAAGGGCCGGTGATAAACTCGCTGAACTCCAGGACCTTGAGTCCTTCGAGCGCTCCCATGAAGTCTCCTCTCCCGATTAATAATATGGGTTTCCGGTTATTTAACGCAAGTAAATGCCGGACTTGAACTTGAGTATTTATTTATCTTATTATAATTGAGACACGCCATATTGCGACATATCGTTAAGGAGAGAAGTTGATGAAAAAAGACGGCACAAAAATCACCGTACTCGACCCCAGAGGCCAGCCCACCGGTATCTTTGGCCGGAGGCTCGACCCGGATTCAATGCCCTGGGCCATCCATGACCCCGTCAACCAGCCGAGAGACACCGCCGAAGCGATGCGCAAACTGAAAATGGCGCCGCGCCTCAATAAACTTGAGGGCAAAACGGTCTACCTTGTCAATACCGGATTTGCCGGCGGCAAAGAATTCATGGAAGAGCTCCAGGACTGGTTGAAGAAAAACCGGCCGGAAATAAAGACCGAGCTACGGCATAAGAAGACCAGCATGTTCACCGACGAGCCCGAGCTCTGGGCGGAAATCAAGAAAAACGGTGACGCCGCCATCCTCGGCGTGGGCGGCTGAGACGGATGTTCGGCGAGTGTCGCCGAGTTTTCCCGGACTCTGGAGAGCGACTACGGC
>CAYXOZ010000126.1:0-1606 GCA_964467135.1 uncultured Dehalococcoidaceae bacterium | reverse complement strand
GTGGCGGAAATGCTCACCGGCACCGACCGCCAACCCGATGAGTACGTCGGCATGATGTCCGTCACCACCCACGAAGAACGGCTCCAGTACACAGTGGAGAGGGTCGCCGCGATAGCCGTCATGGCCGGGGCAAGGCCGGAGCATTTCCCGGTCATCCTGGCGCTGGGCGCTTCGGGCCGGCCTTCCTTACCAAGCTCCACCACGTCCTTCGCCAGCATGATGGTCGTTAACGGCCCTATCCGCAACGAAATCGGCATGAACAGCGGCCTCGGCGCGCTGAGCCCGGTAAACTATGCCAACTCCGTCATCGGCCGGGCCTGGACGCTGATGAGCATCAACTTCGGGGACATGCGGCCGGGCGCCACGTTCACCGCCAGCACCGGCACGACCATTAATTACAACAACATGTGCTTCGCGGAGAACGAGGAGAGCAGCCCCTGGCCGCCGTTCCACGTACGCAAGGGCTATAAAGCCAAAGAAAGCGTGGTCAGTCTTTTCCGGGGTTGGAACGTTCTGACCATGAACCTCGGGCCGGCAAAACGGATGCTCGAGGTGATGAAAAACATCGGCGGGCCCTTCGGCGGCGCGTTTACTTTCATCCTCGACCCGCTGGCGGCCAAGGGGCTCAAGACCGAAGGCTGGGACGACCCCCTGAAGCTGAGCGAGTGGCTCGTTAATGAGCTCAATCCACGCTTCAAACGACCGGAAGCGGTGAATTTCCTCGTCGCCGGCGGCGAAACAAATCCGTTGTGGGTCATTACTGATTTCTCCTATTTCCAGTCGGTGCCGATAGACCCCTGGATACCCAGAGCCGGTATCAAGAAAGACGCCAGACCGCTTAGAATGCCCGAATCGGTGACGTGTAAAGACGGCAGTTGCGGTATCGTGCAGTAGCAAAAAACTTGAGAAGAGAGAAATTATGAAAGACTTAAAGGGGAAAGTGGCGTTTATCACCGGCGGCGCGAGCGGAATAGGGCTGGGGATCGCTAAAGCCTGCGCCAGGTACGGCATGAAGGTGGTCATCGCGGACATGCGTCAGAGCGCTCTAGATGAAGCCATGGCCTATTTCAAAGACAAAAAGCTGCCCGTCCACCCTATCAAGCTGGACGTGACCGACCGCGTCGCCTACGCTAAAGCCGCCGATGAAACAGAAAAAGTCTTCGGGAAAATACACGTGCTGGTCAATAACGCCGGCGTAGGCTCCGGCGGCGGACCGGTAGAAAAAGTGACCTTCAAAGACTGGGACTACAGCGTTAGCGTCAACCTCGGCGGTGTCATCAACGGCGTCGTAACGATGTTGCCGTACATCTTAAAGCACGGCGAGGGCGGACACATCGTGAGCACTTCGTCAACCCTGGGCATAGCCGCCGCCAGCGGTATGATTTGCTACTGCACGACCAAGTCCGCTGTGTCCGCCATGATGGAAGCCCTCGCCACCGACCTCCAGGATAGAAACATCGGGGTCTCCGTGCTCTTCCCGGGGCCGACGAGGGGCAACCTGGGCCAGTCGAGCTTTGAAAACCGCCCCGCCCACCTGAGGAATGAAGGGGAAACCTGGCCGCCGCAACCGCCGCCCCCCTCGAAAGACCGGCCCCGCCGGCGCCCG